>JACQFG010000399.1 GCA_016200155.1 Planctomycetota bacterium
TCAGCGACACCCCCATCGTCATCGGCCGAGCCAGCGACTGCGAGATTCGCATCAACGATCATTCGGTGTCGCGCCGCCACGCCCGCATCCAGCCCGGCGCCGACGGGTTTTACGCCGTCGATCTGCAGAGCACCAACGGAACGTACATCAACGACATGCCCGCCTCGATGTACAAGCTCAAGGACGGCGATTACCTCCGCGTCGGCAATTGCATCTATCGCTTCCTCATGGGCGGCAACGTCGAGACCGAATATCACGAGGAAATCTATCGCCTCACCATCATCGACGGCCTCACCGAAATCCACAACAAGCGCTACTTGATGGAGTTCCTCGATCGCGAACTGGCACGCTCCAGCCGGCATAGCCGACCGCTCTCCATCATCATGATGGACATCGACAAGTTCAAAGCCATCAACGATCAGTTCGGCCACCTGGGAGGCGATTTCGCGCTGCGCGAGCTGGCCATCCGCATCAAGGGGAACGTCCGCAAGGAAGAGCTGCTGGCTCGCTACGGCGGCGAGGAATTCGCGGCCGTGCTGCCCGAGACGCCGCTGGAAGGCGCGCTCATCGTGGCCGATCGCATCTTGCGCGTGGTGAACCAGACGCCGTTCCTGTTCGAGGAAAAGACGTTCCAGGTGACGATAAGCGCCGGCGTGGTGACGACGCAGGGGGAGACCAACATCACCCCCGTCGAATTGATCCGCCGAGCGGACGAGAAGCTCTACCAGGCCAAAAACGAAGGCCGCAACCGCGTCTGCAGCTGAATTTTCCAGAGCCTGAAGCGTGAGCGAAGGTCCTTGTTTGTCATTCCAACCGTTTGCCTTTCAACGCCACAAATTCCGCCTCATCGATCGCCTCAAACTTTACTCGATCGCCGGTGCGCAGCGGGAAATACTCATCCTTCACATCGACGAGTTGCAGCGGCGTGCGGCCGATGATGTTCCAGCCGCCGGGGCGAACCTCGGTGTAGATGCCGGTCTGCCTCCCCGTCAAGCCAACGCTCCCCTGCTCCACCTTGAGCCTCGGCGATTCCAAACGCGGAACGCCGGCGAGTTCGGCCGGCACATAGCCCAGGTACGGAAACCCCGGACAGAAGCCGATCGCGTAGACGGTAAACACGGCCCCGGTGTGCAGGCGGATGATGTTCTCGCGCGTTTGACCGGTGTGCTGCTCGATGCGCGCGAAATCGAGTCCCAGGTCGTAACAGCACGGAATGACGTGCAACCGGCCCGCGTCCAGCGGCGCCGCGGTATCCGCGGAATCATCGGCCAGCCAGTCGGCGACCGCCGCAAAATCCACGGACAGGCCATCGTAATAGATCGCGACGCTGACATACGCCTGCACGACGTCGATGCACCACGCGGGCATGGCGCGGCGGATTCGCATCGCCAGCCGTGTCGCCTGGGATTCATCGTCGCAATACGCCATGACGGCCTGATCGCCGAGCGGTTCCAGTCGCATGGAGATATGCTAGCAATTCGGTGTGGTTCAAAAGTAATGGCATTTGGGTTCCACACTCGTAACGGCTCGGGAGAGCCGTCCTACGGTCCATGTTACCCGTGTTTTGACCATGCCGGGTTGGCGAAACGGGGACCGCGTTTAACCTATTTTCACACAATGGTTTATGATTCTCATTTTCCCGTTTCGCCAACCAGAGGGGGGTGAGGATGCCATAATGACATCCATGAATCGGACGAAGGGCCTAACTACCCGCTACCGGCTTTGCCTCAAAAATCCCAAAACTCATCCCCCAACAACCAAACAAACCTCAAACCCCAAAAAAGCAAGTCCCAAACCCATTCGCCGTCGTGGTTTGAGACTTGGAAATTTTGGGCCTTTGGGATTTGTTTGAGTTTTGAGGCTTGAATTTTGAGTCTTGAGGCAAAGCCCCCGCTACCCACTACCGGGAGAGCATCGCATAATCAATCAGGTGGCTGGTCGCTTCGGCGCCTCGGCGAGCAGGGTCTCGACCGCGTTGTCGAGGTGGGCGCCGCTGATGCGCGTGTAGCGGATGATGCCGTTGCGATCGAGCACGTAGATCGCGGGGATGTGGGGAACGGGCCAGCGCGACTGGATGGCGCCGCCGTCGGTTCCGCCTTGCAGGTTGCGCCAGGAAATGCCGCACCGGTCGATCATCTTCACAGCGCTCTCGGGGTCATTGTCAAGGTTGACGCCGATCAGGGCGAAGGGTTTGTCGCGGAAACGTTTCTCGAGCAACTGCTCGTGTGCGATCGGATCGCGGCAGGCCATTCAGGTGCTGGCCCAGAATGCGACGACCACGACCTTGCCGCGATAATCGCTGAGCTTGAGGCGTCGGCCGTCGAAGTCTTCCCCCTCGATGTCCGGGGCGGGCGCGCCGACGCTTGGCCCCGTCGTCAGCGTGGCCGGGCGTTCGGCGCGCTTGAAGTAGCCGAGCCGTGTGCAGCCGGCGGCCAGCATCGCGAGCAGAAGCAGGTGTGTCATCACCGCCGTCCGGCGCATCGGTTTTCCCCTCGGCAAAATAGATTGAACGCGGCGGGAAGATAGCGAGAGATTGGCGTTCTGTCAGCGCGGAAATTCGCAAAAATGTTCAGAACCACGGGGGACACGGGGGGCACGGGGAAAACAAGGCAGATGAGGAAGGCAATGCAGGCCGAAAACGGAGCCATGAACTATCGAGTCATTCGCGGTTGGTTCAGTCCTACGGTGCATTTTTCCGAATCACGTTTCCTATTCCCCGTGTCCCCCGTGCTCCCCGTGGTTCAATCGTCCGCGTGCAATCGTCGCGCCAGTCGGCGTTGGGGCGTGCTGAGCGGGTAAGCGTGGAGGTCTTGCGGGCGCACCCACGTCAGATTCGCGTAGGTTCCCGCTTGCGCAGAGCCGCGCGGATGATGGACCTGCACGCAGACCATCGTGATCTGGAATCGGGTCACACGGTGGCGAATCGTCGCGATCTCGTCGCCAACCGTTCCCTCGAGGCCCAGGGAAGTCAGCAGGCGCTGGACGGAATCGAGAACTGATTCGCCCGGCGCGCGCACGTGATGCGGAAACTCCCACATCCTTGCCCAGCGGCCGGCGTCGGGCCGTTGCACGATCAGCAACCGATCGTCCCGTTGCACGATGACGGCAACCTCGTCCACCAGGCAAACCTCGGCGGACGGCGCCCGGACCGGGATGTGGTCCTGACGACCCATCCGCCTCCCCCGACAGTGCACGGCAATCGGACAGGATTCGCAGTGCGGATTCGTAGCGGTGCAGACCAGGGCGCCGAGTTCCATCATCGCCTGATTGAAGTCGCCGACTGACCTTTGCGGCAACAACGACTCGGCAAGTTGCCACAGTTCCGCATCGCGCGGCAGGCGTTCGATGCCGAACAGCCGGCACAGGACGCGCCGGCTGTTCGCTTCAACGATCGGCAACCGGCGATCGTACGCCTGCGAAAGCACGGCATTGGTCGTGTAGCGCCCGAAGCCCGGCAGCGTGCGCACGACCTCCGGATCATCGGGAATCGTTCGATACTTGTTATTTCTTAGCAGCCGCGCAGCCCGGCACAGATCGCGGGCACGCCGATAGTAGCCGAGCCCTTCCCAGAGACGCAGGACCATCTGTTCGTCCGCTTGGGCCAGCTTCGGCAGCGTCGGGAAATGCTTGAGAAAGCGCTTGAAATAGGGGATGACCGCAGCGACCTGAGTTTGCTGCAGCATGACCTCGCTGATCCAGATGCGATAGGGATCGCGGGTCGCGCGCCAGGGAAGCGGCCGCGCATTCTTGCGGAACCAGGCGAGCAGTCGGCGGCGGATTGACGCGACGTCCCTTGTGTTCACTTGCGTTTGCCCTGGCGGATCTTGTCGAGGATCGCCTTGGCCGCGTCTTGAGCGGCGCCGGTGGCGGGCTTCGATTTGGCAGCGATCTTCTTCTCTTCCGCCTTGGCGGCGGCTTGCTGGGCCGTCGGTTGGCCTTCCTCTTCCGGCGGCGCGAAGGCGGGCATGTCCATCACGGTCGAGCCGCCGGGGACCTGATCCTCGGCCGTCTCGGCGTTGGCCACGCTCACGCTGCCCGTCTCATCGTCGATCGACAACAAGGCGGCGGCGGCGTCCTCGTCGGTCACGTCGGCGGTCTTCGGCTTGGGTGGCGGCGTGGGCTTGGTGACGGCGGGCACGCCCTCGATGGATAGCTTGAAACTCAGCGGGCCCACCTTCAGGACGTCGCCGTCTTTCAAGGCGACCTCGCCCTTGACGGGAGCATCGTTGACGAAGGTGCCGTTGGTGCTCTCGAAATCGCGCAGGAAAACTTTGCCGTTCTTGACCAGCACCGCACAGTGGCGTTTGCTGATCATGGCGCTGGCGGGGCGGAGGTTGCAGCCCGGATCGCGTCCGATGATGAACTGGGCCGTCGTGATGGGAAGCGCTTTTCCAGCTGCACTGCCGGTGGACAGCACAATCAAGCTGATTTTCATTGTTCAACCTCGACCCTTGCGGGCTTTGCTCTCGGGTTGGCAGACTTGAAGCGAGACGACCTTCCCCGCCAGGAAAAGCCTACCCTATTCTCGATTGTCATGAAAGCAAAAACCGCTGCAAAATTCGGCCCTGGCATGGCGCGCGCCAGATGGACGAGGGAGCCGGTGCTGAAGTCATTGTAGTGCGCAGTGCCAAAAAAACTCGCCGTGTCAGTGAATCCTCTAGCTGACAAGGCGAGGCAGTGATCGAAGCGAGTCGCGAGGCAAAGCTCAGAACCAGGCCTTCTTCTCGACCACGTAGATCTGGTGGAACTCCTCGTCGCTCTTCATGAGGTAGATGATTCCTTCGATGATGCCGATGGGATACATGATCAGAGCGCCGATGCCGCAGGTGAGCAAGCTCACGCACAACATGATAACGCCGGCCGTGGTTTGGCCCATGACAAACTTGTGAATTCCCCAGCTCCCCAGCAGAATCGCCAGGAGCCCGCAAACCATTTTGTTCGGTCCCTCTTTGTCAGCCATTGGAGCCCTTTCGCAAAAGTCGTGGTTTCAAAAGTGGATGCTTGGAGAGAATTGATACGAAGTTTGTGCGACGGTTGCAAGCGAAAAATGCGGAATTTGCGGTGAAGGGGGCACCATGGGATTTCCGAGCCTGAGCGCCCAGCGAAGGGCAAATCCGATGCCCTTCGCTGGGCGCTCAGGCTCGGACCTCCCACTACTGCCGGGGCGCGTCGTAAACCTGCTTGCCCGCTTCCTCCAGGCTGCGCAGCTCCTTCGGCAGCGGGTACGGTTCCGACGGCGGGAAATACTGCGGCGGATGTTTCAGGTAATAGGGCGACGGCACCGTGATGCCCGCTTCAGGCACCCACGTTTGGCAGCCGCTGATGATGGCCAAACCTGCCAGGAGCAATCCAGTGCAAAGTAGCGTCTTCATGACTTGGCCTCTTGCCGTTATCTTCCGGAGAATCGGATACTTTTACGTTATCGGACGATTCGACGTCCAAATTGACTGGTTTTTTGCGAATTTTCAAAGAGAATTAAAGTTCGCCGTCGATCAAAGCCTATTCACCACGGAAAACACGGAAAACACGGAAAGAA
>JACQFG010000400.1 GCA_016200155.1 Planctomycetota bacterium
CCTGGTGCTTCCGGACAGGCAAGGCTGCCTGTCCTACGACTGCCGAATCGCGCACGGCTATTTAGTGCGGAGTGTGGCCAGCATGCAGCCGACCGGCGCCATTGGCAAACTCATGGAAGAGCTGGGCAAGCTCCCCGGCATCGGTCCGAAGTCGGCAGAACGCATCACGCACTTTCTGCTCGCCTGCGGCACCCAGGACGTGCTGGCCCTTGCCGATGCGTTGCGCGACATCGTCCAGAAAGTGCATCCGTGTCGGCAGTGCTACAACCTGACCGAAGGCGAGCTGTGTGGCATCTGCGGCGATGCGCGGCGCGATGCCTCGCTGATCTGCGTCGTGGAGCAGGCCCGCGACGTGGCCTCGCTCGAACGGGCCGGCGCCTATCGCGGCGTCTATCACGTGCTGCAAGGCCGGCTCGCTCCGCTCGACGGCGTCGGCCCGGAG
Organism: Planctomycetota bacterium; assembly: GCA_016200155.1. Classification (GTDB taxonomy): domain Bacteria; phylum Planctomycetota; class Planctomycetia; order Gemmatales; family Gemmataceae; genus SIAQ01. The sequence continues at coordinate 443 of JACQFG010000400.1, forward strand.
AAGCTCACCATCGACGCCCTCGTCCATCGCGTCAGCCTCGGCGGCGTCAAGGAGATCATCATGGCGACCAACCCGACTCTGGAAGGCGACGGCACTGCCCTGTACGTCTCCAACTTGCTCGCCGGCAGCAACGTCAAGATCACGCGCCTGGCACGCGGGCTCCCGTCCGGCTCGGTGCTCGAATTCGCCAACACGCAGATGCTCGCCGACGCCCTCGAAGGACGACGGGTGTTCTAGTGCACTGTCACACATGCCTTGAGGGATTGTAGTCGCAGGCTTTAGCCTGCGACGTGTGGCTCCACATCGCAGGCTAAAGCCTGCGACTACCCATCAACCCACGAATGACTGAGCACTAGCCGCTTGCGGCGTAGCAACGGAGAACAGGCCATGCAGTTAAACCTCGGCACATCGATGCGCCCGGAGATGCTACAAACCATCTCCCCGCGGATGATCCAATCCATGGAGATCCTTCAGCTCCCCGCCATGGCCCTCCTCGAGCGGGTCGAGCACGAACTCGTGGAAAATCCTTTCCTCGAACGCCTCGACGAGGCCAATCCCGAAGACGGCTATCCCAATACTCCCGAGTTGGGCCAGGAAATCGAGCCGCCCGAGCCTGCACCAGAAGCTGCCGTCGAGAAGCCCGAGACGGAGCTGGTCATCGAGCCCAAAAGTGCCGAGGAAGATTTCGAACGCATGGAGGCCCTCAGCGAAGACTGGGGCCTCAACGAGGAATCGCGCCCGTCCGCCAATCGCGTTTCGGAAGAGATGGATAAGAAGCACGACGCGATGGCCAACATGGCTGCCCGCCCGCAGTCGCTGCAAGAGTTCTTGACCGATCAGCTTGCCTATGTCGACACCGAGATTGTCAATCTCGACTTGCTGCGCTATGTGATCTCGCACCTCGACGAGCGCGGCTACCTGCCGACGCCGCTGGAGGACATCCAGAGATCGTACGGCCAGGACGTGTCGCTGTTGCAGGTCGAACAGGCGCTGGAAGATTTGCAGGGGCTTGAGCCGCTCGGCGTCGGTGCTCGCAGTCTCGAGGAATGCTTGCTGCTGCAGGTGACGCGCGAGACGCCGCACCGCGATGTCGTTCGCGCCCTCATCAGTACTCACATGGAGGACATCCAGCACAACCGGCTCAACGTCATCCAGAAGAAGACCGGCTACGACATGCACACGATCCACGAGGCGATCGAAGTGCTCAAGCATCTGAACCCGAAGCCCGGCGCCCAGTTCGTGTCCAATAGCACTCAATATGTCGTGCCGGACATCATCGTCGAAAAGAACGAGCACGGCGAGTACGAGGTTCGTTTGGTCGATGACTGGACGCCGCGGATTTACATCAGCCGGCGCTACTTCGAGCTGCTGCGCGACAAGAACCTCGACCAAAAGACGCGCGAGCTTTTGCAGCGAAAGATCCAATCGGCGAAGTGGCTGATCGACGCCATCGAGCAGCGCCGCACGACGCTCATGAAGGTGACCAAGGCGATCATCAAGCACCAGCGGGCGTTTCTCGATCAGGGCCCGGAGCACATCGAGCCGCTCAAGATGCAGCAGATCGCGGACGTGGTCGGCGTACACGTGACGACGGTGAGCCGGGCCGTCGACGACAAGTGGGTGCAGACGCCGCGCGGCATCTTCCCGCTCAAACGCTTCTTCGGCGGCGGCACCCAGACCGCCAGCGGTGAGGAAGTCGCCTGGGAAACGATCAAGCAAAAGCTGCTCGACATCATCGGCAACGAGGACAAGGCCAACCCGCTCTCCGACGAGGACCTCGTCACGAAGCTGTCGGAGTCCGGCTACCCGGTGGCACGCCGCACGGTGACGAAGTATCGCAAGATGCTCGGCATCCAGTCATCGCGGCAACGCAAGGTCTGGGCGGAGTGATCGCCGGAGGGACTTGGACCCATGAAATTCAAATCCGTTGTCGAATTGACACGTCAGAGCCTGAAGCGTGAGTGAAGGAAGACACTCCTTCGCTTACGCTTCAGGCTCTGAGAATTCCTTTCGCCTCATCCGCCCCTCGCCCCTCGCCCCTCGCCCCTCGCCCCTCGCCCCGCATCATTTAAAGCGAGGATTCCATGGAATGGCTCACGCAGCTCTTCGACGCGACCGGCTTCACGCCGCGCAATACGTGAGGCGGGCTGTCGCCGGGGCTAGTTTGGCTCCACAACAGCGCCGACATCGCCATCTGGGTCGCGTATCTCGCCATCCCGGCCATCCTGATCTACTTCGTCCGCCAGCGCCGCGACGTGCCGTTCTCGTGGATGTTCCTGATGTTCGGCGCCTTCATCGTCGGGTGTGGATTCACGCATTTCATGGAGGTGCTCACCTTCTACACGCCGATCTACCGGTTCTCGGCGGTCGTCAAGGTAGCGACGGCGTTGATCTCCCTGGCCACGGTGGCCGGGCTCATTCCCCTGATTCCCAAGGCCCTGGCATTGCGCAGCCCGGAGGCGCTGGAGCGTGAGATTCAGCAGCGCATCGAGGCCGAGGAGCGGGCCGTTGCGTCGCTGCGCGAAAAGGAGGTGATGCTCAAGGAGATCCACCACCGCGTCAAGAACAACCTCGCAGTCGTGTCCAGTCTCTTTTATTTGCAGTCGGCCCATACCAAGGACGAAGCGACCATCCGGCTGCTCAAGGACAGCCAGGACCGCGTGCGTTCGATGGCGCTGGTGCATGAAACGCTCTATCGCTCCGATAACCTGGCCCAGGTCGATTTCGCGCAGTACGCCGGCGACCTGGCGCGCAGTCTCTTCCTGGCACACCAGCGGGCGGACTGTCCGATCGACTTGAAGACCCAGATCGAGCCGGCGACGCTGACGATCGAGCAAGCCGTCCCGTGCGGGCTGATCCTCAACGAGCTCCTGACCAACGCGCTCAAGCACGCTTTTTTGAATGGCCAGGGCGGGCAGATCTTGCTAGGCTTGCGCAAGGAGCCCGACGGCGCCTTGCTGCTGAGCGTCAGGGACAACGGCGTCGGCATCCCCGACGAACCGGTCCTGCAGACCGCCCAGTCCCTCGGCTTGCGCCTGATCCATTCGCTGTGCCGGCAGATCGACGGGCAGTTCGAGTTCGTCCGCCATCGCCCGGGCACGGAAGCACGTCTCTTGCTCAAGATTCATTGATTCAACGGCACAGCATGGCAGGACTCGGTAGCCGCAGGCTTTAGCCTGCGGACGATGACGCGACGCGACTGGCTCGCAGGCTAAAGCCTGCGGCAACCGCGATTGGCGTCTCATGGTTCAACGTCAACATCCGCCCTGCACGAACCCAGGGGTGCAGCATGATGATGGCCACCAGCACGACTCCGGGCGCCGAGCTGCGCATCCTCGTCGTCGAGGATGAAACGCTGATCGCCGAGGAAATCCGCGATCGCCTCACGCGCCTGCACTTTCGCGTCGTGGCGGTCGTGGACACCGGCGCCGCGGCGATCCAGGCGGCGGCCGAGCTGGTTCCCGACCTGGTCCTCATGGATATCCGCTTGAAAGGCGCCATGGACGGCATCGAGGCGGCCACCCAAATTCGGGCCAACCTGCCCATCCCCGTCGTCTTTCTCACCGCCCATTCCGATCATGCCACGCTGCAGCGTGCCAAGGACGCTGCCCCGTTCGGCTATATCCTGAAGCCGTTTCACGAGCGCGATTTGCTCGTGGGCATTGAGATGGCGGTGCATCGGTCGCGTCTGGAGGCGCGCCTGAAGGACAGCGAGCAGCGCTACGCGGTCACCCTGGCGAGCATCGGCGACGGCGTCATCGCCACCGATCAGGACGGGTATGTGACCTTCATGAACCCCGTCGCCGAGGCGCTCACCGCCTGGCCCTTCGCGGCCGCCAAGGGCATGTCGATCGCCCAGATCCTGCCGATCGTGCGCGAAGCCGACCAGTCGGTCAGCGAGAACCCGGCGATGCTGGCTCTGCGCAATCGCGACGTGGTCCACCTGCACGAGCCGGTCCTGCTGATCACCCGCAAGCAGGAAGCCATCCTGATCGATGATTCCGCGGCCCCGATCACCGACGACCGGGGCAAGATCATCGGGGCCGTCATCGCCTTCCGCGACATCCGGCAGCGTCGGCTTGCTCAGACCGCGCTGCAGCAAGCCCAGGAACAGCTCCGGCAGGCTCAGAAAATGGAAGCGCTCGGCCGACTCGCCGGTGCGGCTGCCAGCGACTTCAACAACCTTCTCGTTGTCATCAACGGCTACACCGAGATGCTCCTCAAGGGGGGCGGCCTGAGCGACAGCGTCGTCAACCTGCTCCTCGAAATCCGCAAGGCCGGCGAACGTGCCGCGAGCTTGACGAACCCGCTCCTGACGTTTGGCCGGCAGAAAACGACACTCCTGACTACCCTCCATCTCGGCGCGCTGGTGAACGGCGCAGGTCCGATGCTGCGGCGCATCATCGGGCCGGACGTGGTACTGGAACTCCGCTCGAATGCGGCCCATCGGCAAGTCAAGGCCGACCCGATGCAGCTCGAGCAGGTCCTGATGAACCTTGCCACCAACGCCCGGGACGCGATGCGCGAAGGCGGCACGCTCACCATCGAGGTCAGCGATGTCGATGTCACGTCGGCGATGCTCGAAGGCCGGCCCGAAGCCCTGCCTGGCCGCTATGTGCTGCTGACGGTGGCCGACAGCGGCGCCGGCATGGATCAGGCGACCCAGGATCGGTTGTTCGAGCCGTTCTTCACGACCAAGGAACTCGGCAGGGGATTGGGCCTCGGCCTGGCGGTGGTCTACGGCATCGTCAAGCAGTCCGGTGGATTCCTTGCCGTGGTCAGTGCGCCGGGCCAGGGAGCCACGTTCAAGATTTATCTGCCCGCCGTTGACGCCGACGTCCGCGCCGCCGCGGCGCAGCCTGCCGGCGCGACATCGCGTCCTCGCGAATGCGTACTCCTGGTGGACGACGATGAAGCCGTGCGGTTCTTGACGCTGACGGCGCTGCGTCTGCACGGATACCGCGTGTTGCAGGCGAAGAACGGCGAGGAGGCGCTGCGGCTGGCGGAGGCGCACCCCGCGGCGATCGACCTGCTGATCACGGATGTCGCGATGCCGGGCCTGAGCGGCCGTGAGATTGCCGCGCAGCTCGCCACGCTCCAACCGACGGCGCGAGTCCTGTATCTCACCGACTCGAGGAACCATGCGGTCGCTGGCCAGGAGTTGCTGAAGGACGGCGCCGACGTTATCGAGAAGCCGTTCACCTTGAACACGTTCACGGAAAAGGTGTACAAGATGCTGATGAAGCCGGCCGCCGGCCAATAAGATGTCCGCGTCGCACGGCTTTGCTACGCAATTCGGTTTTTGTGGCGGCAAGACTCCGATCTTGCCGTGAATCCTTGGAAAACGGCAAGATCGGAGTCTTGCCGCCACAATTGCGTAGCAAAGCCGCGTCGCACCCCGACACGCGTTCGAGGCAGGCCATGGCGTCCACGCCCCTACAGCAAAAAATCGACGAAATCCGCCGCGATGAAATCGTCCTCCGCGCCGGCGGCGGCGCGCAGGCAATCGGGCGCCAGCACGACAAGGGCCGCCTGACCGCGCGCGAACGCATCGCCATTCTCACCGATGATTTCTTCGAGCTCGGACTCTGGGCCGCGTGGCAGATGTACGCCGACTGGGGCGGCGCTCCGTCGGCGGGCGTCGTCACCGGCATCGGCACGGTCGCCGGCCGGCAGGTCATGCTCATCGCCAACGACGCCACTGTCAAGGCCGGCGCGTTCTTTCCGATGACGGCCAAGAAGGTGCTGCGCGCCCAGCGCATCGCCATGGACAACCATCTGCCGCTCGTTTACCTCGTCGATTCCGCCGGCGTCTTCTTGCCGTTGCAAGATGAGGTCTTTCCCGACGAGGACGATTTCGGCCGCATCTTCCGCAACAACGCCGTCATCTCTGCCATGGGCATCCCGCAGTACGCGGCGATCCTGGGCAACTGCGTCGCGGGCGGCGGCTACTTGCCGGTGTTGTGCGACAAGCTGCTGATGACGGAGGGCAGCGGCCTGTATCTCGCGGGACCGGCGCTCGTCAAGGCGGCGATCGGCCAGGTCGTCAAGCACGAAGACCTCGGCGGCGCCAAGATGCACGCCCAGATCAGCGGCACCATCGACTTTCGCGAAAAGGATGACGCAGCCTGCCTCGATCGTCTCAAGCGGCTGGTCGCCATGTTGCCGGCCGACCCCGTCAAGGTGCGCTGCGATGCCAAATCGGGCAAGGCCGACAAGATCGCCGGCATCGTCACCGGCGACGCGCGGCAAGAATACGACGTGCGCGACCTGTTGCCGCACTTGCTCGACGCGGAGCCCTTCGACGAATACAAGGCGGAGTTTGGGCCGACGCTGGTGTGCGGTTACGGTCGGCTCGGCGGCGTCGCGGTCGGCGTCGTCGCCAATCAGAAAAAGCGTTGCAAGTCCCCGTCCGGCGAGCTGCAATTCGGCGGCGTCATCTATGTCGATGCCGCCGACAAGGCGGCGCGCTTCATCATGGACTGCAATCAGACCCGATTGCCGATCGTTTTCCTGAAAGATGTCAACGGCTTCATGGTCGGCCGCGATTCGGAGCAGGCGGGCATCATCCGCTCCGGGGCCAAGCTCGTCAACGTCATCGCCAACAGCGTCGTGCCCAAGCTCACCGTCATCCTCGGCGGGTCCTACGGCGCCGGCAACTACGCACTGTGCGGCAAGGCGTTCGACCCGCGCTTCCTCTTCGCCTGGCCGACCGCCCGCTACGCCGTCATGGGCGGCGAACAGGCGGCCAGCACGCTGCTCGACATCACCATCAGCAAATTGAAACGCGCCGGCCACACCCCCGACGCCGACGAGCTGACCGAGCTGCGCCGCAAGGTCGAGGCCAGCTACCAGGAACAGACCGACATCCGCTACGCCGCCGCCCGCCTCTGGGTCGACGCCATCATCGAGCCGGCCCAGACGCGCTCGGCGTTGCTGACGGCGCTGTCGGTGGCGCTACGCCATGATGACGGGCGAGCGTTCAAGACGGGCGTCCTGCAGACGTGAGGCGTCAGAAATCTGGCATCGTCCAGAGATAAGGGCGTATTGCCCCGAAATTTCGAAGAGCGGTTTTGCGGACGGTGCTCAATTGGATATCCTGATAATCGTCTGCGTTCCTAGGTGGCTTTTTCGGCGTTGGAACTATCGCGCGTGTGGGAGGGATTCTGTTCTTTCCAGCCAAGAGCTTAGCATTGGCATTTCTGGGTGAAGTAAAATGGCAAAAAAACACCTATTCGTATCGTATTCAAGGCAAGATGCTTCTCGCGTGCTGCCCGTCGTGAAACTGCTTCGTGCCATGGGGATCGACATTTGGATGGACGTTGACGACCTGCGAGCTGGAGAAAGTTGGCCAAAAACGATTCACAAGGCGCTTGAGGACTCAATCGGACTGATAGTTTTCGTTTCCCGAGCTGCAATGAGGTCCGAATGGGTAAGACAGGAGATCATCGCGGCTAGCGCTCATGCAGATCGTCTCATCATTCCGGTGATGCTGGAAGATGTCCCCGACCTTCCCCCATCGCTAGCTGAACGACAATGGCTTGACTTTCGTGATCTATATGACACGTCAAGGATAGAGTTATCGGTTCAGCAAATTGCCGATGCCACACAGGCGCACCTGCATTCTAATCGAGACGTCCCTCCTTTGTCGCGAACTGAAACACCGAAGATCGCGGCCGCCATGGCCAAAGAGGTTCGTACCGTTGTTGCGGCAGACACAGGCAAGAACCAGCCGCCCGATTCAATTTTTGTCGTGCACGGCCACGATAATCGTGCGCTATCGGAATTGGAAAATTACCTCACCGATGTTTCCATAAAGCCATTCATTCTGTCCAGAATGGGTGGCGCAGCCCAATCACTGCTGCAAAAATTCTTCAAATCTGCCGCAGATGCTCGCTTTGCCATTGTGATTCTTTCCGGCGATGATTTCGGGGCCTCC
>JACQFG010000401.1 GCA_016200155.1 Planctomycetota bacterium
CCGGCCCGGCAAGTGAAGGGTGTCGTTATCCCTCCCCGTCATCTGGATTCCCAACATTGGACGCATGACGATGGCAATGAAAACGACGTCCGCGAAGAAGACGAAACCCAAAGCCGCGAGGGCCAAAACGGCGCCCGTTCAGCCGAAGGGTACGGCCATGACGCTAGAGAAAATCCTCCGACAACTTGAGTCGCTGGGCAACGCGGGGGTGCGTGCGCAAAACGCCAAGTGGGGCGCCGGGGACAATCAGTTTGGCGTCAATCGCGGCGACGTTCGGAAGCTGGCAAAAAAGATCAAGACCAATCACGAATTGGCGTTGTCTCTGTGGAAAACCGGCAACATTGACGCCCAGTTCTTGGCGACGCTCCTGCTCGATGTCAAACTTCTGTCGGCCGATGATATCGAGCGAATCGTGAAGTCGGTTTCCTTTGCCTGGGTGGCCGAATGGCTTTACTCCTATGTCATCAAGGAGCGCGCCGACAAAGAGACCCTGCGCAAAAAATGGATGACGTCGGCTGACCGCTGGACGGCCCGCGCCGGCTGGCAACTGACGGCCGGGCGCGTCGCGAAGAGCCCCGAAGGACTCGACCTCGACGCATTGCTCGATCGCATCGAGAAGGAGATGGGGACCGCCGCCACCGAAGTCCAATGGACGATGAACATGTGCCTTGCGGAGATCGGCATCCACTTCCCCAAGCACCGCAAGCGGGCCATCGCCATTGGCGAGAAGTTGGGAGTCTATCGGGACTATCCCGTGTCGAACGGTTGCACGTCACCCTTCGCCCCGATCTGGATCAGCGAAATGGTGCGACGGCAAAAGTGAACCGATGAGGCGATGAGGCGTCATGAATCGAATAATTGCTTGTCTCGCGGTCGTCGCTGGCTTGATGCACGGATCCATCGTCTCGGCTCAGGATGTTGCCGTTTCGTTCAAGGCGACGGTTCGGCCGTTCCTGGAGGCGCATTGCGTCGATTGTCATGGCCCGGAAGTCAAGAAAGCCGGTCTTCGTCTCGATGAACTCAAGGTGGATTTCGCGGACGCCGATGCGGCGCGGTCGTGGATCAAGGTGCTCGACAAGGTCCACAGCGGCGCGATGCCGCCCCCGAAGCGGCCACGCCCGGACAAGAAGGAGATCGCAGCGGTCACGCAGTGGTTGGGCACGACGTTGCATGAGGCGTCCCTGCAGACGCAGCGGAAGCAGGGGCGCGTCGTCCTGCGCCGGCTCAATCGAACCGAATACGAAACGACGCTGCGCGACCTGCTCGGACCGCAAGTCGATGTGAAGGACCTGTTGCCGGAGGACAGCTCGGCGGCCGGATTCGATAACGTCAGCGCCGTGCTTGACGTGTCGGCGGTGCATCTGTTGCGCTACCAGGAGGCGGCCGAGAAGGCGCTGCGCAGCGCCATCCCGACCAGGCCGGCGGTGGCATCGGTGAAGGTGCGGCGCACCGGCCGCGAGGCGACGGAGAAATCCCCCTTCGGCTTCAAGGAGCTGATCAACAAGGTGGTGCGCTTCGACGGCGACACGTTCGTGACGTACGTTCGGCCGTACAGCCATATTCCGTTTGCGACGCCGCCGGCGCCGGTCGCTGGACGGTACAAAGTGCGTGCGTCGATGTACGCGGTGCAGGCGGCTGGCAAGCCGATGCCGGTGCTGATGACGTGCCGCGATCTGTATGGCCGCGACGATACCGACGTGCGCGCGGTTCGCGATGTGCCGGAGGGGAAGGCGACGGTGATCGAGGAAGAGGTGACTCTCCAGACAAGACAGATCATCGTGCTGCAAGGTTGGACCTTGCCGGCGATGCGGACGCCGAATCAGCTGGGCACGGCGATCGAGAAGTACAAGGGCGCGGGTTTGGCGATCGAATGGGTCGAGATCGAGGGCCCCTTCGGCGCCTGGCCGCCGGCGGGGTATCAGCGGCTGTTCGGCGCTGTGCCGCTCAAGCCGAAATCGGAGGCCGCGGGAAAACCGGCGCCTGCCAAGCGTCCGGACAACTGGTGGCTCTACGACCCCCTGACGATTGCGCCCGCCGACGCGAAAAAGGACGCGGAGAGCCTGATGCGGTCGTTGCTGCCGGTCGCGTTTCGCCGGCCCGTGGAGGAGAAGCTGCACCAGTACTACGTCAAGATGGTCCACGACGCGCTCGATAAGAAGCAGACATTCCAGGAAGCCATGCTGCTCGGCTACAAGGCCGCCCTTTGCTCCCCTCACTTCCTGTATCTGATCGAGCCGGTCGAGTTCGGCAAATCGACGACGCTGGACCATCACGCCGTCGCCAGTCGATTGTCGTACTTCCTGTGGTCATCGCTGCCGGACCGTGAGTTGCTCGATCTGGCCGCCAAGAAGGAGTTGACGAAGCCGGCGGTGCTGCGAGCCCAGACGGAGCGATTGCTCAAGGATGCCCGGGCGCAGCGCTTCACGGCGAACTTTGCCGGGCAATGGCTCGACCTGCGGCTCATCAACGCGACGTCGCCCGATCCGCAAATCTACCTTGAATACGACCCGTTCCTCTACTGGTCGATGCCCCGTGAGACCGAGATGTTTTTCGAACATATCCTGCGCGAGGATCGCGGCCTCCTGGAGTTCGTCCACTCGGATTGGTCGTTCCTCAACGAACGGCTGGCCCAGCACTACGGCATCGCCGATGTCCGCGGCGGCGAACTGCGCAAGGTGAAGTTGCCGGCGGACAGTCATCGCGGCGGCGTCATCACGCATGCCAGCGTTCTGAAGGTGACGGCGGATGGCACACGCACCTCGCCGATCCTGCGCGGCAAATGGGTGCTGGAGCGCATCGTCGGCCACGCCCCGCCGCCGCCGCCCCCCGGAACGCCCGCCATCGATCCCGACATTCGCGGCGCGTCGACGATCCGTCAGCAGCTCGACAAGCATCGCAAC
>JACQFG010000039.1 GCA_016200155.1 Planctomycetota bacterium
CACTTCGCCGGTTCCGTATCCATCATACCCAAATCCCGATACGCGGCCAGCACCCGCGCGGTCCCGTACGTCGGATTTTCATCGTCGGGCAGGTGCTGATTGCCGAACCAGAGCGGCAGCCAGGAACCGTCGGGACGCTGGGTGCGGGCGAGGTAGGCGAAACCTTTGTCTTTGGTGTCACTCCACATGCTCGGCATTGCCCTGACAGCATGTGCAGTCAGATCTGGTCCACTGCGATCAAAGGGGAGATGACCCCACCCTCGGCAGAATGTTGGCCATCCTCCGTCTGAGTTCTGGAGATCTCGGAGCCAAGCTTTCCCCAACAGAGTGTCCATGTCGCCATCGTACTGTGCGTTTTCAGAGAACAGGTGATTAAGTGCGATTAGCGCCCCCGGCGTATCATCCGCGTCCGGTACGCCGCCCGGCAAGTCGGTCCACGCCCAGCCGCCGGGATCGGCGCCGGTGTACGGATGCCGCTCCTTGTATTGCTGTCCGAGCAGCCAATCGCGCAACTCGTCCTTCTTTTCGAGCCGATCGAGTTCGCCCGCGGCGGCCAATGCGTTGACCGACAGCGTCGTCACCCAGGTCGCGAGGTTCGAGTCGATCGCCCAGCTGCCGTTGGGCCGCACCGCGCTGACGAGGAACTTGACCGCGAGCTGGGCGACCGGATGATTCGCGTGGCCGATCGATGCCAGGCTCAGCGTCACGAAGCTCGTCAGCGGGATCGCTTCGAGGAAACCGCCGGACGAGGGCTGGATGGACTGCAGCACCCGCAGGGATCGCGCGAGCGCTAAACGGCGAGCCAGGCGCGCGATCGGGTTCCACGGCTTCTTGTGATGGTAGATGCGCCTCGGGCCACTTTTCGGGCGGGCCGGCTTTGGCGGTGAGCCAAGCCTCCGCGCGGGATACGGCGGGCGCTAAACGGGGAGCGGATTGCGTCAGGTAAATCGCGGCCCGGCACAGCATCGTCGTCGAGATGTTGCTGACGCTAACGGTGGTATCGCCCCAGCCGCCGTCGTCGTTCTGGTTCGCCGCGAGCCAGGCGAGGCCGCTGTCGATTAGGGTTTGGTGCGCCGCGCCGCCGTTCGCTTGCACCAGATACAGCGCCATGACGGCGGTCGCCGTCGAGAGCGCCGACGTCGAGAGTTCGCCGACCCAGTGGCCGTCGGGCGTGCGCTCTTTCAAGAGCATCGCCAGGGCGGTCTGATACGCGGCTTCGAGGCGATCAGGGATAGCGGTTGGGATCATCGACGAGCAGTCCCTCCGCCAGGGCGGCTTGGTTGAGTGCTTGATCGGCAGACAGGAAGATCGGCAATGACAGGTTCAATGCAAACCGCTGGAGCTGAAGCTCGATCATGGTCGCCAATTGAATGGAATCGTACGCGCGAAGCAGGTGGCGCTTGGCGAGTCCCATGGCGCGGGCGAGAATCGAAGGGTTGAGATCGATCAACTGGATGAACTGATGCAGTTCCCCGCGAAACGTCTGTTCGGCATTGTGGGCCGCCGCAGATGCTAGCACACCCATGTTGAAGCGGCGAAACAAAGCAGACACCAATTCAACGCACCCAATGGTCGCAAGCCAGGTTTCGTTGCGGCTGCCTGGATTTGTCAGGTGCGTGACAAAGGCCGAGCCCTTCTCAGCGACGTAGCGTTTCACCAAAGCACTGGCATCGAGGTAATACAGGGCCATTTATCGGCGTTCCTCAATGATGGTTTCCGATAACGGCTTGCCGGCATTCTCGATCGGTTTGAAATTCGCCGGCGGAGGTTCGTCGGGCTTCGGGAAGCGGACGAGCAGCCCATCCTCTTGCATCTTGCGCCGAAACTCCGTTTCACGTTTCTGGATCTCCGCGTCGTCTTCGATGGTTATCGTCACGCGCTGGCCTTCGGCGAGCCAGGGGATCTGGGCCGCCGGACGCAACACGCCGTTCTCGTAGGTTGCCTCGATCATCAGGCTCATGCCATGTCTCCGTGCGTTTCTGTTGGGCGCTTTTTTTATACCACGCGACGCACGCCGATGCTACCCGACATGAACTGTCTTCTTCGCCAGCACCGCCGGGGCCGACTCCTTCGTGTGATCCATGCCGCGATACGTCCCGAAATCGTTGAACCAGAATTTCTTCGCCAGGCGGTACATCCAGTTCTTCTCCGGAATCGCGGCGGCCGGATTGTACTGCGACGTGCGAATCGCCATTGCGTCGAGTTCGGCGATGGCGCTTTGCCGAACCGTCGAGTCTTTGGCGCCGTGCTTGACGGCGAGTGCCTTGAGCAAATCGGGCCGTTCCAGGACGATGCAGCCACGCGTCGTTTGCCGGGCGAGGTCGCGGAAGTCTTGCAGGAACGTCGACTGGTAGAACTTGTCGCGCAGATGGCGGTCGTCGTGATCGTGCTTGATCGATTCCTTCGCGAACTGCACGATCGGGCAAGGCTCGATGTCGCCCCACGGGTTGATGTGGTGCGTCAACCCCGTTGCCGCGGGGCACAACGCTTGCCCCTCGCCGTCGAAGTAGGCGTCGATGATGACGATCGGCTTCTTCGTGCGCATCTCGACGACGAACTTGCGCAGGTCCACCTGCTGCTGCGGCGTCAGGCATAGCTCATGCGATGCATCGGGGCCCATCGGCCGGAAGACGTGAAACCAGGTGTACATGACGCCCATGTCGATGAGCCGATCGATCCATTTCTCGTTGACCAGGTCGAGGTTCGTCTGACAGACGCTGGTGCAGACGCCGGTGAACACCTTGTTCTTCAGGCAATTCTCGATGCCCTGCATTGTCTTGGAAAGAACGCCGTCGCGGCCGCGGCGCTGATCGCTGACGATCTCGCTGCCCTCGACGCTGATGAGCGGCGTGATGTTGCCCAGATCGCGAATCCTCTTGGCGCGCTCGTCGGTGATGAAGTGTCCGTTCGTGAAGATCTGGAAGTAGCAGTCCGGATGCGGCGCGAGCAAGTCGAACAGCTTTGGGTGCATGAACGGCTCGCCGCCGACGATGCCGAAGAAGACGTTGCCCATGTCCTGGGCTTCCTTGACCATACGATGAAACGTCTCGGGGGCCATCGCTTCCATCTTCTCGGCGACGTCGACCCAGCAGCCCTGGCAGCGCAGGTTGCAGCTATTGATGACGGAGACGTACAGGAACGGCGGAAAGACTTCGCCGCGCCGCAGCCGACGCTTGTGCTTCTCGACGGACAGCATGCCCTTGAGGCCCATGTTCCAGGCGAGCTTCCAGAGGAGGCGCTTGTCGGTCTCGAACAGCATTCGCTTGAGCATGCGGAAGTACATGGCGTGCCTTTGACGGTCGGGTGGGAGTGCATCATTATCGTAGTGAACTATTGGCCCCCGCACTAGGGGTTTTCCGAGCCTGAGCGCCAAGCGAAGGGCCGGTGAGGCCTAGGGTTTTCCGAGCCTGAGCGCCAAGCGAAGGGCCGGTGCTGCCCTTCGCTTGGCGCTCAGGCTCGGAGGAAACGTAATGTCGAAAATCGAGCCGGATTTGATTTGCAATGTGCGGCGACGTGCGGTAGTCTCTCCCCTTCACTCCCTTACCTGAAACCGCGGAGATGTGACGATGGGAAGGTATCGCGACGATGATGACGACGACGATCGGCCGCGCAGGAGAAGCCAGGGTTCGGACCTTGGCGGGCTGGATTACGTGGTGCCGTTTCGCAACGGCATGGCGCTCGCATCCTACTATTGCGGCGTGTTTGGCTTGATCAGTTGCTTCCTCATGGGCGTGGGCGGCATCTTCGGCGCCGTGCCCATCATCTTCGGGATCCTGGGCTTGATGAAGGCCAAACAGAATCCGGAAGCCCACGGGACCGGCCATGCCATCACCGGCATCGTCCTGGGCGCCATCGAATTGCTCACCGGGTGCGGCACGATCGGCTTCATTCTCTACGGGATTTTCACCAGCCCGGTACGCTGACGATTCGATCACTCCACCGTCACGCTCTTGGCGAGATTGCGCGGCTTGTCCACGTCGCAGCCGCGCAGCAGCGCGATTTGATATGCCAGCAACTGCAACGGCACGACCGCGACCATCGGCTGGAGATAGTCCGGCACCTGCGGGACGAAGACGACGTCATCGGCGCGCGACAGAAGATGGCTGGCAAGCTCGTCGTCCCCTTCCGGAGCGATGGCGATGACCGGGCCGCCGCGCGCCTTGATCTCTTCGAGGTTGCTCATCACCTTGTCCGCCACGCCGCCCGACGGAATCAGGAACACCGACGGCGTGTTCTCGTCGACCAGCGCGATCGGGCCGTGCTTCATTTCGGCGGCCGGATAGCCCTCGGCGTGGATGTAGCTGATCTCTTTCAACTTCAAGGCCCCTTCGAGGGCGGCGGGGAACAGGTACTGCCGGCCCAGGTAGAGCATGTTGCTGACGTGGTGATACTTCTGCGCGATCTCCTTCACCTGATCGTGACACTGCAGCGTGCGGCGCAAGATTTCGGGCAGTGCGCGGATTTCCTTGATCATGCGCGAGCCTTGCAAGCTCGACAAGTTCCGCATGCGGCCCATGTAGAGCGCGAGCATCGTCAGGACCGCGACCTGATTGGTGAACGCCTTGGTGCTGGCGACGCCGATCTCCGGGCCGGCGTGGAGGTAGACGCCGCCGTCGGCCTCGCGGGCAATGGTGCTGCCGACGACGTTGCACAGAGCGAGCGTGCGATGTCCCTTGCGCTTCGATTCGCGCAGGGCGGCCAGCGTGTCGGCGGTTTCGCCGGACTGGGTGATCGCCAGCACGATGGTGTTGCGTTCCATCGGCGGGTTGCGATAGCGCAGCTCCGAGGCGTATTCGACCTCGACGGGGATGCGGGCGAACTCCTCGAAGAGGTATTCGCCGACGAGGGCCGCGTGATAGCTGGTGCCGCAGGCGGTGAAGATGAAGCGCTCGGCACGTCGCAGCTGGCGGGCATCGAGATTGAGGCCGCCGAAATGCGCCGAGGCGTCCTCATCGGAGAGCCGGCCGCGCATGGCGTTTTCGAGAGCTTCGGGCTGCTCGTAGATCTCCTTGAGCATGTGATGCTCGAAGTCGCCCTTGTCGGATTCACCGGGGTCCCAGTCGATGTTGTGGATCGTGGCGTCGATGCGCGCGTGGTTGGCGTCGAGGATATGCCAGGCCTCGGGGCGCAGGATGCACATCTGGCCGTCCTGAAGATAGACGACCTTCTGCGTTTGGCCGATGAGCGCCGAGGGATCGCTGGCGAGGAAGTTCTCTTCCGCGCCGATGCCGACGACGAGCGGGCTGCCCAGCCGGGCGCCGACGAGCAGGTCGGGATGCTGCGTGCTGACGACTGCGATGCCGTAGGTTCCCTTGAGAAGTTTGAGTACGATGCGAACGGCATCGACAAGATCGCCCTGGTAATGCTGCTCGATGAGATGGGCGATGACCTCGGTGTCGGTGTCGCTGTGGAAGGTGATGCCTTCGGACTGCAGTTGCCGTTTGAGGGCAGAGTAGTTCTCGATGACGCCGTTATGAACGACGGCGATGCTGCCGTCGCTGGAAAGGTGTGGATGAGCATTGCGGTCGCTGGCGGGCCCGTGGGTCGCCCAGCGCGTGTGGCTGATGCCGTGACAGCCTGGAGCGGGCTTCTCGCCCAGAAACTTCGCCAGGTCGGCAATGCGGCCGGCGCGTTTGCGGAGGTGGAGATGCGGCCCGGTCAAGGTCGCAATGCCGGCGCTGTCATAGCCGCGATATTCGAGCCGCCGGAGGCCTTCGACGAGGATGGGTTCCGCTTCACGCTGACCGATATAGCCGACGATGCCGCACATGTCTGTTCCTCCTTGACGTGCAATTCTCCCCACGCGAAGTTATACGATCCGAGCGAAAGCGGATTCAACGCCAGTTCACGATGGGAAAAGCTGCGCAATTCGGGTAAGCTTTTGTTTGGCCCCGTTACCAAGAGGCGGGCTAGCGCGGCGGTCTACGCAAGCCTTGCGGCTTGACCCCGCGTAGGACAGGCAGCCTTGCCTGTCCCTCCTGCCCCGCGACTGCAGGGACAGGCAAGGCTGCCTGTCCTACGATCCATTATCGGCATCCGGAGCGCGCAACATGCGAATCGCCGTCATTAGCGACACCCACAACCGGGCCGAATCCGTGCAGAACGCCCTGGCGATCATGGCCGAGCGCGGCGTCGAATACATCATCCATTGCGGCGACATCTGCGACGGCGACACCGTGCGGCTCTTTCCGGTACACACCCACTTCGTCTTCGGCAACTGCGATTACGACCGCGACGACATCGAGAGTGCCGTCGCCGCCATCGGCGCCAAACTGCACGGCGATTGGGGTCAGCTCCAACTCGCGGGACAATCGCTGGCGTTCGTCCACGGCGATGATCGCCAGATGCTCGCAGACCTGGAGCAGGCCGGCACGTTCGATTTCCTCTTCCACGGCCACACGCACATCGCCAAGGAGCATCGCACGGGCAAGACGCGCGTCATCAATCCAGGGGCGCTACAGCGCGTCGCGGTGCGGACGTTCGTGCTGATCGATTTGCCAAGCGGGGAGGTGGAGAGCGTTGCGGTGGAATGAAATGTGTCGGAGCCTGAAGCGTTAGCGAAGGAGTGCGTGATCCTTCGCTAACGCTTCAGGCTCTGTCG
>JACQFG010000415.1 GCA_016200155.1 Planctomycetota bacterium
CAGCTTCTCGTCGATATCGATGCCGAACTCGGGCAGGCCGGCTTCGATACGGAGCGTCTGATAGTTCGTCGCATCGGCCAGGACGGCGCCGGCGTCGATGAGGCGTTGCCGTTGCGACGCAAGTTCCGCCGCGGGGCAGATCAGATCGAAGCCGTCGAGCGCCAGCCAGCGATGCCGACGCGTCGGGGTCACAGCAGTGTCCGCCGCCTTCGCGCCGACGACGCGCAGGAAACCAAGCTCGGCGGTGCGGTCGGCGAGTTCGACCTGCTCGCTGATCAGGAAGTGATTGAGATGCTGAAGTATTTTTTCGGCCTGGCCCGCGACGGAATCAAGCAGGAGCACATTCGGTTCGCGGTGCATGATCCAGACATGAGCGACGACGCGGGCCTTCGCCGTGGTGAGGAAGGCCTCGCGCGTCTCGCCGACGGGCAGGTTCTTGACGTCCTGGGTGCAGAGGTTGGTGAGGAATTCACGCGCGTCGCGGCCGGCCAGTTCGATCTTGGCGCGATCGCTGAGATCGAAGATCGTGACAGACTGACGGGCAAACCGAGATTGCACTTCCCGATCGTCGGCACTGGTAGACATTATCGTTACTCGCCCGCTGATTGTGGCAGCGCTGCCTCTTGCGCCGCTTCGGGAGCAGCGGCGGCGCTTTCGGACTCTGAGGTCGCACCGTCGGTTGAGGGGGAATCTGCGTCAAAACGCAGCTTTAGCTGGAAAACAACGTCTCGAAACGAGAGCGTTGGACCGCAAAAAAAGTCGTCTAGAGTCTTCAAAAGTTTGTCGATCATTTGTCCGGCCCCATTCCCGAAAAGTCGCCGGCATCGCGAGACATGTCCTTGAACATTTCGTGAAGGAGTTTCTTGATCGCGTTAGGATCGCTGACCCGCGCCAGCACGGTGCCGAACAAGCGCGTCCGGATGTTGTCTCGTCGGGATCGCACGGCCATGCGCAGCGGAATCATGAAGAAAAGATTTGCGGAAATGCCGCCGGCGATGCTGGAAATCTTCACACCGGGTTCGTTGTTGATGAAAATGCCGGCGCACAACAAGAAGATGCCGACACCGAACAAGATTACCGCCATTGCGTATCCGACCCATTCGACGGCGCGATTCTCGCTCAGGGCGACGGAAATGACTGCCTGGACTTCATTCGTCGTTGCGACCGGACTCGGTGGGTTCATGGACGATTGTGGCTTTGAACGGCGCGGTTCGCCCAACAGGTTACTTAATGCTTGTTCCAGATCCTCCACCGTCGCAATGGCCAGGGACCCGCTAACGATGTCATTAGGACTGCTATGGGTTCGGTGTGCTGCGACGAACGCGACTTCATCATGGAGGCGTTCCCGTAAGGACGGCAACAGCGCGGTGTCAAAATGCTTAAGCAACTTTGGCGGCAGGTCCATCGGAATTTCCCTTGGTCGAAGCCCGATACTCCTCGAGAACTGTCTTGGCTAACACCTCAAGGTCGTTCATCGCGGTCTCAACGTGCTCGCTCCGCACGCGTATCACTGGTTCCGAAGAACCTCTCAGGGCAATCTCAATCGCACGATTCACGAGCGCGCCCCGAACCAGATTGCCCACGTTAAATGCGAGGTCTCCTGCTTCGCGTTTGATAAGCACGTTAGGAGTATCGCTCATCGCCTGCCTCCATGCAAAGAAAACGGGGATCCTTCGATTGGTACTGTCCGCGGTAGTACCAGAAGTCCAATGGAATATCAACATAGGTTGTTGGTCGCAATCGCCCACCTTCTCCTACTTTACTATCCTATTAGATCAGCTCTTCACCTGGATCACGACGTCCCCGCTGCCCCAGTTGCCCGCCGCATTCCGCACGCGCAGCACCAGCACATGCGTTCCCGGCCGGAGCACGTCGGTCTTGAAGCGGAACGTCTCCGTCTTGCTGTCGAAAAGGCCGTCCGTCGGGAACACGTTGGTCCAGCGTTTGCCATCGACGGCGAAGGACGCCTCGGTGAGCCTCACGAACGGGTCGGTCGCGCTGGCCTCGACGATCGCCGAACCGTTTTCAAAGCCGACCACCTTCACCGTCACGCTCGGTGGGAGGTGCGTGACCGGCACCGGGCTGCTGATGCGCTCGGCGGTCAGGGCATCCTCGGCGGCGTTGTCCTTGCGGTCGCTGGCGATCACCTTGACCTGGTAGATGCCCGAGGGGATGCCGGTCGTGTCCCAGTCGTAGCTGGTCTTGTCATAATTCTCTTCGAGCAGGACCCAGTCCTTCCAGCCTTCCTTCTTGCAAAAGATGTTGAAAGTCAACTCGTCGTCGTTGGGATCGGACGCGTTCCAGCGGATCTTCAGCTTCTTGGCGTTTTCGATATCCTTCGTGTCGAGATCGGGGACTTCGAGGCTCGAAATCTCCGGGGCCTGGTTGAGCGTTTGGTAGCGCAGGGCGAACTGGCGGAATTCCGGCGTCGATTTCGGGTTATCACTGGTGAGCGTTACGCGGTATTGCAGGTAACGGCCCAGCGGCGCCTGAGCTTTCGCGTCGCTGCCGGACTGCTCGGCGGACCAGGGGCTCCAGGTGTCGTCGGGCTCGGCGACATTGCCGCTGCGGACGGCGATCGATGCCGAGGCGCCGGTTGGAGTGTTCGCTTTCCAGGTCATCGCGCCCCATTTGCTCTGGATCTTGGTGTCGAGCACCTCGGAGAGGACGGTGCCCGTGGCGGCGAAGCGATCTTCGAGGACGAAGAGCTTGCCCGGATCGCCGGTGCCCAGGACGATCGAGCCATCCCGGCGTTGCAGCAGGCAGTGGATCTGGCCGACGTCGAGGCGGGCGATCTCGGTCTTCTCCTTGGTCGACTCGTTGATCTCGAAGAGCTGGCCCGACATGCCGGTGGCGACGACGATCTTGCCATGATGCTGGCCGAGGCGGAGGATCATGGTCTTGTCGCGATAGAGTTCGCGAACGCTGCCGTCGGGGGCGATGCGGTAAAGGGAGTTCTCGCCGGGCGCCGGACCGTCGAGGCCCTTGCTGCCGCCGGAAAAGCCTCCCTTGCGAGCAACCGGAGCGCTGGTGCCGGCATAGACGGCATCGGGCGTCACCAGCAAGGTGCGGACTTCCGGCTGATTGGCGTGGTAGAGGACGAAGCCCTTGCCGGCCGGCGAGATGCGATAGATCAGGCCCCCCTTGTCGGTGCCGGCGTAGAGCGTGCCACGCTCGCCGACGGCCAGGCAGAGGATGTGCTCCTGCTTGGTCGTGTAGAAAACCTCGGTCTTGCCGGCCGGCGTCAAGCGATAGATCTTGCCCTTGGGCCCGGTGCCCGCGTAGATACTTTTGGAGTCGGCATCGTAAGCGAGACTCCAGACGTAGGAGTCAAGCCCGTCGGCGGCGATGGTCGCCTTGCCATCAGGGCTGATGCGAATGACCTTGCCGGTCGGTCCGGTGCCGGCGTAGACCATGCCGTCGGGAGTCGTTGCGAGCGAAAAGATGTGGCTGTCCTTGGCCGTGTAGAGGACGCTGCTCTTGCCGTCGGGAGTGACCTTGAAGAGCTTGCCTTCATCCCCGGTGGCCACATAAAGGTTGCCGGCCTTGTCCTCGACGAGGTCCCAGATGTTGCTGGCTTCGAGCCCTGCGAACGGCTTGACCTGGCGCGACAGCCGCAGGGCGCCTTCGCTGGTGACGACGGCGTCCTTGAACTTCGCCTTGTCGTAATGGCTCTGCGTGTGCTGATGCCAAACCTTGACCTTGGCGGCATCGGCGGCGGGCAGAAGGACCAGCGAAAGCGACAGGACGATCAGGCAGCGGCAGATGGACATGCGCGATTCCTTGGTTGGACGCCATGAGAGGCTGGATGCATTCATCATCGCGAAACGACGGCACCGACGCAAGGGCGGTCGATGGATTGAACCACGGGGGTGTACGACACGGTTTGCAAAGCCCGTAGCCGCATTCGCCAGAATGCGGTCGGGGTTGCGGCGAAGTTCTCCCGCGTTCTGGCGAACGCGGCTAC
>JACQFG010000416.1 GCA_016200155.1 Planctomycetota bacterium
CACACGGTCAAGGGCGCCAAGATGATCGAGCAGGTCGCCGACCTCGTCGACGTCGTCCCGATCGTGCGCAGCCATCACGAACGCTGGGACGGCAACGGCTACCCCGACGGCACGGCCGGCGAGCAGACGCCCCGCCTCGCCCGCATCGTCGCCATCGCCGACGCCTTTGACGCCATGACGTCGGACCGCCCCTACCGCAAGGGCATGAGCCCCGAAGTCGCCTTCGCCGAGGTCGAAAAAATGTGCGGCAAACAGTTCGACCCGGAAGCCGCCGCCGCGTTCCTCGCCATCAAGCAGCGCATCATCCAGGAGATGCAATCCGAGACCAAGAAATTCAGCATGCAACAGTTCGGCATGCTGCGCCTCGCCGTGATGTGAGACTTTTGCCGCGAAAATACGCAAAAAGCGCAAAGAAAATACAAAGAGAGTGAGAGCCGTTTGGACTCTGACTCTCTTCTTTTTTTGGAACTCTTGAGCCGTCTGAAGTTCATGACACTATTAGGAATGCAGGCAGACAGGAAGGGCTCAAGAACTCAATTTCCTGTCTTCCTGCATTCCTTATAATTTTCATCTTGTTGCCAACGTTAGACGGCTAGAGAGTAACCTTCTTTTGCGCTCTTTGCGTTTTTTTGCGGCTACGAATTGATGACCGCGCCGAAGCCCGGCCCGGTTGGCGCCTCGATCATCCCATCGTGAATCGCTGGCTGTCCGCCGACCCAGGTCATCCATGGCCGGCCCGATTCGGCGAGCGGTTGCGGATCGAGAGCGGCCAGCGCGTGCAGGGCCCAGATTTCTCCGCCGCGATGCGGGCAGACGCCCACGCCATGTTGCCGGGCCAGGCGATAGATCTTCACCAGTTCCGTCATGCCGCCGCACCAGCAGACGTCCGGCTGAACGACGTGGTGCAGCCGGCGCTCGATGATCGGCACGAACGCCGCGGCCGTGAATTCGTGCTCGCCGCCCGCGATCGGGACCGGACTCTGCCTCACCAGCTCCGCATAGCCTGCAAGATCGTCCGGCGGCAACGGCTCCTCGATCCAGTCGATTCGCAACGGCGCCACGCGCTCTGCAAATCGCAAGGTGAACGCCACGTCCCACGTCATCCACGCATCCACCATCAACGCCACCGCCGGCCCGACGCGAGCGCGCGCCCGGGCCACGATGTCCACACATGCATCGACGGTGGCGGCGCTCTTGCCGAGGTGAATCTTGAACGCGCGGTGCTGCCCGATCAGCGCCTCGGGGATGGCGTCCCACACCGTTGTGTACGTCGGCATGCGCTTGTGAATGGGACCGCCGAGCAACTGGGCGATCGCTTGCTTGGCAACCTTGCCGCGCAGGTCCCAGAGCGCGAGGTCGATGCCGCTGAGCGCCATGATCGCGATCCCCTTGCGGCCAAAGGGAAGCGTGGCGTCGTACATCGCCTGCCAGTGCGATTCGAGCGGCTCGGGGTCTCGTCCGATGAGCAGGTCGCTCAGGACGGTACGGATGACATGGATCGCCGCCTCACCGCCGCCGCCCACGCCATGGCCGATGATCCCCGCATCGGTCTCGACGGCGACCAGGATCTGCCCCAGCGCCGTGCGCCAGTCGGGTGGCGAATCGCACTTCGGCTGGCAGGCACGAATGGCAGTGATCTTCATCGCGTCCGTCCCCGGTGGACGATTCCTTTTCGTGGTGCGGGCGGCTCGCCTGCACGTTTCGTCCGTCAACGCTTAACACGTGCAGGCGAGCCGCCCGCACCACGAAAACTACGAATACATTCCAAAGCTGCGTCTCAGCGGTCGACGCCATTGATGATACGTAACGCCTGGTCGTGGAGGATGCCGTTGCTGGCGAGGACGTCGGGCTTTTCGATGTCGAGTTTGCCGTCCCAGGCCGTGAGCTTGCCGCCGGCTTCCTCGATGATCGGCACAATCGCGCCCAAGTCCCAGCTGTGAACGCCGTGCTCAACCATGATCTCGCCGGAGCCTTGCGCGACCATCATGAAGCCGTAAAAATCGCCGAAGCCGCGCTGGCGTTCGGTGCGGTTGACGAGGTTGATGAACTCGCGATCGCGTCCGGCCTTGGTGAACCAGGCGATGCTCGAGTAATAGACGTGCGCTTTCTGCAAGGTGGCGACGTCGGAAACGCGAAGGCGGCGTTCATCGCGATAGGCGCCGTCGCCGCGCAGGGCGTGGAAGACCTGCTTCAGCGCGGGCAGGTAGATGACGCCGGCGATCAGCTCGCGCTGGTATTCGAGGCCGATCATGCAGGCCCAGATCGGGATGCCGCGCACGAAGCTGCGGGTGCCGTCGATCGGGTCGATGATCCAGCGAAAGCCGGAGGTGCCGGGGGTATCGCCGAATTCCTCGCCGAGAAAGCCGTCGGCCGGGAACCTGCCGAGCAGCGTCTTGCGCAGCAGATCCTCCGCCCCGCGATCCGCCATCGTGACCGGGCTATGGTCCGACTTCCATTCGACGGCGATGCCCTGATCGAAATACTGCAGCGAGAATTGCCCGGCCTGCTCGGCGGCAATCCGGGCGGCCTCGTATCGGTTGCGCCAGTCGGCATTCATGCGTAACGCTCCTTTACTGCTTTTCTACGAAAACGACGCACCCACGGATTTGATGTCAGAGACTGAAGCGTAAGCGAAGGATGCCCTTGCTTCGCTTACGCTTCAGTCTCTGATCGAATTCCACTCGCCGCTCTCTTCGTGATTTCCTAAAAATACCTGCTCAAGTAATTGCGTTTCTCACCCGCTCGCCGTGGAGGTCGTCCCTTGCCGTATGCACTGCCGCTTTACGCTGTGACCTTGTTCATCAGCGCGTTCATCTTGTTTCTGGTTCAGCCGATCGTCGGCAAGATCATCCTCCCCAAGCTCGGGGGAACGCCGCAAGTCTGGAACACCTGCATGGTGTTCTTTCAGATGATGCTGCTCCTGGGCTACGCCTACACGCACAACGCCAGCACGCGCTTGACCTTACGGCAACAATTGATCGCGCACATCGTGCTGCTGTGCTTGCCGTTGATCGTGCTGCTGCCGTTCCCGTTCGCGTTCGGCGACCCCCTGCTGGACGAGTTGGGGCGCGTCACGAACCCGCACAGCCTGTGGGGTTTCACCCCGGACCTGGGCTCGAATCCGATCCCCTCAACCTTGACGGTATTGTTCTTGTATGTGGCGTTGCCGTTCGTCGTGGTGTCGACGACGGCGCCGCTGCTGCAAAAGTGGTTCGTACACACGGGGCATCCGGCGTCGAAGGACCCCTATTTTCTTTATGGGGCGAGCAACCTGGGCAGCATGTTGTCGCTGATTCTCTACCCGGTGCTAATCGAGCCGCTGGTGCCGTTGCAAGGCCAAAAATGGGGCCAGGGTTGGCTGTATGTGTTTGGGTATCTCGCGCTGGTGGCTGCCGTCGTGATCTGCGTGATCACGGTGTGGAACCCGAAGGACGCGGCGCTGAAGCCGAAGCAGGAAGTTCCGCCGCCGGAACCGACGCCGCCGGCCACGCCCGCCGAGGCCCAGACCGCGGTGACCGCGACTGCTCCGGCGCCCGTGCCCGCTCCTGCGACGCCGGCGATCAAAGCCGGGCCTCCCAAACATCAGCCCAGGGGCCCGCAGCCCGCCGCGCCGAAGATCGCTGCCGCCCACACGCCGTCGGACGAGATGACCGCGGGCCGGCGTCTGCGCTGGGTCCTGCTCACGGCGATCCCCTCGAGCTTGATGCTCGGCGTGACGACGCACATCACGACCGACCTGTCGCCCATGCCGCTGTTCTGGCTCATCCCGCTGATCCTGTATCTCGCATCGTTCATCCTCGTGTTCGCGCGCTGGCCGGTGGTCTGGACCGAGCAGCCGCACGTGTATTTCCTGTACGCTCAGCCGGTGTTCCTGTGGCTGATGATCATGACCGACGTGTGGGGCCAGATGTCGCAGCCGGCGATGATCGGATTCGCGATTTTTGCCCACGTCATGGGGTTCTTCACGACCACGATGGTCTGTCACGGGGAACTCGCCAAGGATCGCCCCAGCACGAAGCACCTGACCGAATTCTACCTGTGGATGTCGGTCGGCGGCATGTGCGGCGGCCTGTTCAACGCCCTCATCTCGCCCGTCATCTTCACGCGCGTCTGGGAGTTCCCGCTCGCCATCTTCGCGGCCGCCATCGTCCGCCCGAAGATGTTCGACGTCGGCCTGTTCGACAACTGGCTCGCCGGGCTGTTCGAAGGCAAGGCCGACTCCGCCCCGGCGCACAAGCCGGGCCACAAGGGTGGCGGCAAGCCCGTCGCCCCCGTCGCCTCGCCCGGCGTCACTGCCAATGAATCGTTCGTGCAAACCCTCG
>JACQFG010000417.1 GCA_016200155.1 Planctomycetota bacterium
GCACCCGTGCCGAAGACTTGACTTGGCGTCTTAGGATCATGGTAGGGTGAGGGGTAATGAACCTTCATCGTTTGATTATATGAAAAGAAAACGGCAACTCAAAGGGATGGGAAAGAACGAGTTTCTCGCTCTCGCACGACCGCGGGTCGGCGCTGGGCCGCTGGACACTTGCACAATGAAGCTGTAAACCGGATGCAACTGATTTACGCCGCTTGCGGCTTAGCGTTCGCCGAGCGCCGCGCGAACGCTAAGCCGCAAGCGGCAAATCGAAGGAGACCGCTTGTGGCGACACGGAAGAAGAAACACCTGGTGATTGTCGAATCGCCGGCCAAGGCCAAGACGATCAACAAATACCTCGGCCCCGGCTATGAAGTCGTCGCCAGCCTGGGGCACGTGCGCGATCTGCCGCGCTCGCGGTTCGGCATCGATATCGAGGGCGGCTGGATTCCGACCTACCGCGACCTGAAGGACCGCAAGGACGTGCTCGCCTCGCTCAAGAAGCACGCCGCCGCCGCCGATATCGTCTACCTGGCGCCTGACCCCGACCGCGAAGGCGAAGCGATCGCCTGGCACCTCAAGGAGGCGCTCAAGCTCAAGGACGAGAGGATTCGCCGGGTCACCTTCAATGAGATTACCAAGAGCGCCGTGCAGAAGGCGTTCGCCGCCGCTCGCAATATCGATATGGACCTCGTCGCCGCCCAGGAAGCGCGGCGGTTTCTCGACCGCATCGTCGGCTACAAGCTCAGTCCGCTGCTCTCCCAGACGCTGGCCGAGGCGTTGACCGCGGGCCGGGTGCAGTCGGTCGCCGTTCGGCTTATCGTCGATCGGGAACGCGAGATCGCGGCGTTCAAGCCGGAAGAGTTCTGGAGGATCGCCGCCATTCTGCAAACGAAAGAATTCAGCAAGACGGCCCTGACGAAGGCAAAGCCGAAGAAGGCCGCCAAGCCGAAGCCGAAGGACGAGGACGACGACGACGGCGACGAAGAAGCCCCGAAGGAAGCGAAGCAGGAAGAGCAATTGCCGGAGGGTGCGTTCAGCGCCGAACTGGCAGAGTGGGACGGCAAGAAGTTCAAGGCGGGCAATCAGCAAGAAGTCGATCCGATCGTGCAGGCGTTGAACGGCGCCGACTACGTCGTCACCAAGGTCGAGCAGAAGGACCGCAATGAAAAACCGCCGGCGCCGTTCACGACCAGCACCCTGCAACAGCAGGCCTCGCTAAGGCTGCGCTTCAGCGCGCGCCGCACCATGAGCGTCGCCCAGAAGCTGTACGAAGGCGTGCAGCTCGGCAGCGAAGGCCAGGTCGCGCTCATCACCTACATGCGCACCGACAGCACGCGCATCTCCGATGAAGCGCTCAAGGCGTGCCGGGAGCACATCCAGTCGAGCTACGGTGACAAGTACCTGCCGGAAAAGGCGAACGTCTATGCCGCCTCGAAGGATGCCCAGGGCGCTCACGAAGCGATTCGGCCGACGGATGTCTCCTACACCCCGGAAAAGGTCGCGAAGTACCTGCCGGCCGAGCAGTTGAAGCTGTACACGCTGATCTATCAGCGGTTCGTTGCTTGCCAGATGATGCCCGCGATCTGGGCGGTCACCAACGTCGAAATCACGGCAGCGAAGGGCGTGTTCAAGGCGCAGGGCAAGACGCTGAAGTTCGACGGCTATCGCAAGATCTACGTGCAGTCGAGCAAGCAGGAGGACGTGATCCTGCCGGCGATGAAGGAAGCCGATCCGCTCAGTCTGCTCAACCTGAACCCGACGCAGCACTTCACCGAGCCGCCGCCGCGCTACAACGAGGCATCGCTGGTCAAGACGCTCGAGAAGGAAGGCATCGGCCGGCCCAGCACCTACGCCTCGATCATCGGCAAAATCCAGGACCGCGGCTACGTCGAGCTGAAGGAACGCCGATTCTACGCCACGCCGATCGGCATGAAGGTCACCGATCTGCTCGTGCTGCATTTTCCGAAAGTGATGGACCTCAACTTCACCCGGCACATGGAGGAGGAACTCGATCATATCGAGGACAAACGCTACGAGCGCAATCACGTCTTGCAGGAGTTCTACGACCCGTTTGCCGAGTCGCTCAAGAAGGCCGAGACCGAGATGCTCGCCAACGCGGAGAAGTGTCCGCTGTGCGGCAAGCCGATGCAGGAGCGCTTCAGCAAGTTCGGCAAGTTCTTCGGCTGCTCGGGCTATCCGGAGTGCAACTACATCAAGAAGAAGGGTGTCGATCCCAACGCGGAAGTGCAGCAAGGGCCGCCGCTCGACCCGGAGGGCAAGCCGATCAAGTGTCCCAATTGCGGCAAGGACATGGTCCGCCGCGCGGGCAAGATGGGCGCCTTCCTGGGCTGCAGCGGCTATCCCGATTGCAAGACCACGATGAAGTTCGACGACGAGGGCAAACCGGTCGTCACCAGCCAGACGACCGAGCACGTCTGCGAAAAGTGCGGCGCCCCGATGGTCAAACGCCAGGGCAAGCGCGGCCCGTTCCTCGGCTGCAGCGCGTATCCCAAGTGCAAGAACATCGTCGAGCTGGACGCCGAGGGCAACCCGGTCAAGCCGATCGACACCGGCGTCAAGTGCGAGAAGTGCGGCAGCCCGATGCTGGTCAAACGCAGCTTCCGCGGCCCGTTCCTCGGCTGCAGCGGCTACCCAAGTTGCCGCAGCACCAAGCCGGTGCCGGAGGAGTTGAAGGAAAAGCTGAAGGTGATCGACGCCGCCGCGCCGCCGAAGAAGAAGGTCGAGGCGGTCGACGCCCCGGCCGACGTGAAGTGCCCCGAGTGCGACGGCCCGATGAAGCTGCGTCCCGGACGCTGGGGCAAGTATTTCTACGGCTGCGCGAAGTATCCGAAGTGCAAGGGCACGATGAAAGCGCCGGCGGATGCCGCGCC
>JACQFG010000402.1 GCA_016200155.1 Planctomycetota bacterium
CCGCGCAGGTTCGGAGTACCTCACCTGCGGGCTTGACACAACGCAAGCCCGCAGGTGAGGTACTCCGAACCTGCGCGGGTAAAGGATACCCACCATGAAAATCCCCCTATCCTGGCTCCGTGACTACATCGATCTCCCGCTGCCCCCCGCGCAGCTCATCGATCGTCTCACCCTCGCCGGGCTCGAGGTCGCTTCGACGCGCGTCATCGGGCTGCCGATTCCCGAGGGCGTGCGCATCAAGCCCGAGGAGCGCGGCCCTGTCTGGGATCGCGACAAGATCGTCATTGCCCAGATCCTCAGCGTCGAGAAGCATCCGAATGCCGACACGCTGAAGCTGCCGACCGTCGCCTATGGCGAAGGCAAGGTCAAGCAGCTCGTCACCGGCGCTCCCAACGTCAAGGTCGGCGACAAGGGACAGAAGATCATCCTCGCTCTCACCGGTTCCGTTCTCATCGATGGGCATTCCGACAAACGCAAACTCTCCGAGCTGAAGCCGACGATGCTGCGCGGCGTCCCTTCCGACGCCATGGCCTGCTCGCTGCTCGAACTCGGCATCTCCGAGAGCAAGGAAGATCACACCGGCATCATCTTCCTCGAAGACGACGCCCCCGTCGGCACACCGCTCGCCGACTTCATGGGCGACATCGTCATCGAGGTCGACGTGCTGCCCAACACCGCGCGCTGCCTGGCGATGATCGGCGTCGCTCGTGAAGTTGCCGCGATCACCGGAAAAAAGCTCAAGCCGCTGGCAAGCGGAATGAAGACGGCCGACGAAGCGATCGCCGGACAGGTCAACGTGCAGATCGAGGACTCGAAGCTATCCACTCGTTATGCCGCGGCTCTCATCAAGAACATCAAGATCGGCCCGGCGCCCGGCTGGATGCAACGACGCCTGCTCTACGCGGGGATGCGGCCGATCAACAACATCGTCGACATCACGAACTTCGTGATGCTCGAATGGGGCCAGCCGCTGCATGCGTTCGACTATGACGTCCTCGTCCAGCGCGCGGGAGGCAAGACGCCGACCATCATCGTTCGGCCGGCGCACGACGGCGAAGTCCTGGTCACGCTCGACAAGCAGGAACGCAAGCTGTCGAGCGAGCACCTGGTCATCGCCGACACGAAAGGCCCGATTGCTCTGGCGGGCGTCATGGGCGGGCTCGACACCGAAGTCGCCGCCGCGACGAAGAACATCCTGCTCGAATCGGCGAGCTTCGATTTCGTCAGCATTCGCCGCACGTATCGGCATTTCGATTTGCCGAGCGAGGCGAGTGCCCGCTTCAGCCGCGGCATTCATCCGGAGACGGTGAAGCCTGCGGCCGAGCGCGCCGCCGATTTGATGCGCCAGTACGCTGGCGGCAGCGTGTGCAAGGGCCTGGTCGACTGCTATCCCGCGCCGAAGCCGCCGCAGGTTGTCGAATTCAATACTGAGCAAATGGATCGACTGCTCGGATTCAAGATCGACCGCAGTGACGCCCGGAGAATTCTCGAATCGCTCGAATACAAGGTCGAGCCACACCCCACGTTGTCGAGCGCCTGGAAGGTAACGGTCCCGACGCATCGGCTCGACGTGCAAGAAGGCACGGCTGACCTCGTCGAGGACATCGTGCGCATCCACGGCTACGACCGCGTGCCGACGACGCTGCTTGCCGAACCGCTGCCCCGGCAAGAAGCGAACGAGCCGATCCTCTTCGAGGAAAAGGTGCGCGACATCCTCGTCGATTGCGGCTTGCAGGAAGTCATGTGCTACGCCCTGACGGTCCCGGAAAAAGAAACGCCACTCCTGGGCAAGCGCGATTACGTCACCGTCAAGAATCCGATTTCCAGCGAACGCGTCGCGATGCGGCAAAGCGTGCTGGCCAGCGTCCTGGAGATTGCCGAGAGCAACCTGCGCCACAGCGACGACGTGCGAATCTTCGAGGTCGGCTTTGCGTATCTGCCAAAAAGCAACGCGCTGCCCGATGAGCCGCGCCGCCTGGCGATCGTGATGACCGGCAATCGCGGCCAGGAATTCTGGGAGGACGGCCCATCCAAAGAAAAGCAACCGCTCGGCTTCTTCGACCTCAAAGGCGTGATCGAATCACTCGCGGCAGACTTGCACCTGACAGGCACGAAATATCAACTGGCGAAGTCGGCACACCTGCACCCAGGCAAGGCTGCGACGCTGCTGGCCGGCGACAAACCGATGGGCGATTTCGGCATGCTGCATCCGAAAGTTGCGCAAGCGTACGGACTCGGCGAGCGCGCGGTGCTGGTCGCGGAGTTCGACCTGGAGGCGTTGCAAGCCGCCACACCGATGCGGTTCACCTATACGCCGGTGCCGCGCTTCCCGGCGGCGCTGCGCGATATCGCCCTGGTCGTCGAGGAAGCGATCAGCGCCGAGCAGATCGAGAGCGAAATCCGAAAGGCCGGCGCCGAACTCTTGAGCGGCGTGCGCCTGTTCGATCTCTATCGCGGCGACCAGCTTCCCGCAGGGACCAAGAGCCTGGCCTACGCCCTGTCGTATCAAGCCGGCGATCGCACGCTCGCGGACAAGGAGATCGACAAGGCCCATAAGAAAATCGAAGACCGCCTCAAGCAGACATTGAAGGCGACGATCCGCGGCCAAGGCTAATGCCCTTTGCGTTTCACCAAATCAAACTCTTGCTTTTGCAACATCGCAAATCACGTCGAAATCACGCCCCGCGCGGAATACAACAGCAGAGCGTTGAAGGAATTTCTACGACCGAAGGAATTCGTTGCAAATGGATGCGCAGGTTGCTCTCATCACGGGCGGCGGTCGCGGGCTGGGCCGGGAACTCGCGCTTGCTCTGGCACGTTGCGGCGTCACGATTGCGGCGGTCGATCGCGAGGCCGACGGGCTCATGACGCTCGAAGCAGAGTTGCGCCGCGACAATCGCCCTTTCGCCTGGGAACTGGCTGACGTCACCGATGCGCCGAGCATGGCCGCCAAAGTGGCGATTCTGGAAGAACAACTGGGGCCCATCGATTTGCTGATCGCGAACGCCGGCATCGGCAAGGAGACGCCCGCGGCCGACTTCTGTCCCGACGACTTTGCGAACCTCGTTCACGTCAACCTGCTTGGCGTCGCCAATTCCATTGCCGCCGTCCTGCCCGGCATGATCGAACGCCGCCGCGGACATATCGTCGGCATCTCCAGCCTTGCGTCCCTCTACGGCTTGCCGCGCATGATGGGCTACTGCGCCAGCAAGGCCGGCGTCAA
>JACQFG010000395.1 GCA_016200155.1 Planctomycetota bacterium
GAGGACGCTCAGGTCATCCATATCGATGCCGCCAATCCCGACTTCCTCGACACGCGGCCCGCCATCCGCGAGAGGATGAAGGACACCGAAACCCACGTCAGCGATCTGATCCGCAGCATCACCGACGTGCTCAGCAGCCGCATCGACAAGACCAAATCCGAGGCCCGCAAGAGCATCATGCTTTTGAGCATCACCGGCGTCCTCGCGGTGCTGCTCATGGCCGGCAACCTGCGCTTCTTCTATCGCTGGGTCGCCCAGCCCATCCGCGATCTCGAACAGGGCGTCAGCCGGGTTGCCCGCGGCGACTTCCAGCATCGCATCGAGATCCACAGCGGCGACGAGATCGAGGATTTAGCGAAATCGTACAACGAGATGACCGCGAAATTACGTGCCATGTACGAGAACCTCGCCCAGCAAGTCAACGAACGCAGCCGGCAGCTCGTGCGCAGCGAACGTCTCGCCGGTGTCGGCTTCCTCGCGGCCGGCGTCGCTCACGAGATCAACAATCCGCTCGCCAGCATTGCCTTTTGCAGCGAATCACTCGAGACGCGCCTTGCGGACCTCATGAAGACGTTTCCGATGAGCAGCCTCGATCGCGACACGATCGCCAAGTATCTCAAGATGATCCAGGAGGAAGCGTTTCGCTGCAAGGAGATCACGCAAAAGCTGCTCGCCTTCAGCCGCGGCGGCGAACTCAAGCGCGAGCAGACGAACCTCGTCGACGTCATCCAGGGCGTGCTCGACATGGTCCAGCACCTGCAAAGCTCCAAGGGCAAACGCATCGACTTCCGCCCGCTCGGCCCGATCCTCGCCTGGGTCAACGCCCAGGAGATCAAGCAGGTCTTCCTCAACCTCGTCGTCAACGCCCTCGAAAACATGGACGACGGCGGCATCCTCGCGATCACGCACAGCCTCCACGACGGCCTGATCGAGCTGTCCTTCCGCGACACCGGCTGCGGCATGACGCCCGATGTTTTGGAAAACATCTTCGAGCCGTTCTACACGCGCAGCCTGACCGGCAAGGGCACGGGCCTGGGCCTGTCGATCAGCCATCGCATCATCAGCCAGCACGGCGGCGAGATCGAAGCCGCCAGCGACGGCCCCGCCAAGGGCAGCACGTTCATGGTGCGCCTGCCGATTCAGCCGCTCGCGAACGCCGCCGAACCCGGCCAGGACGTGCAGGTCCCGGTCGAGGAGTTTTTGAAACTCAGCTCGATGCAGCGCAGCGCGAAGGCCGCGTGAGGAATTGAAGATTTCAGATTGCAGATTTCAGATTGCCAAATCGTACATTTCGACGTTGACGATCGGATCGCGGCCCGACTTCAAATCTGCAATCTGCAATCTGCAATCTGCAATCTGCAATCTGCAATCTGCAATCTGCAATCTGCAATTCTTCTTTTGCTCTTGTAAAACTTGCCGGCCTATCGTATCTCGGAGCCACACCCCGCGCTCGACTTCACATCGACGGATCTGGAACGAAATGCCGGCGCCATGGACGGCTCCCGGCAAGGCAGGCAAAGGAGGAAGGTCTTGGCCTCGCACCAACCTTTACGAATCCTATTCGCCGATGATGAGCGTTCCCTGCAAGAAGTCATGCGCTCCGAATTGCCTCGGCTGGGACACGAAGTCACCGTTTGTCCCGACGGCAAATCGGCGATCCAGGCTCTCGAAACCAGCGTCTTCGATGCCGCCATTCTCGACCTGCGCATGCCGGGCCTGACGGGCATCCAGGTCCTCGAAAAGATCAAGCAGGTTTCGCCCGACACCGAAGTCGTCATCATGACCGGCCACGCCAGCGTCGAGACCGCCATCGAGGCGGTCAGGCTCGGCGCGTTCGACTACATCACCAAGCCGTGCCGGATGGCCCAGATCGAGACGATCCTGCGCAAGGCCGTCGAGAAACGCGAACTCAAGCACAAGAACATCGCCCTGCAGACGCGCGTGCAAGCCGCCGAGGGGCCGACCGTGATGGTCGGCAAATCGACGCCGATGACCAGCGTGC
Source organism: Planctomycetota bacterium (assembly GCA_016200155.1). Classification (GTDB taxonomy): domain Bacteria; phylum Planctomycetota; class Planctomycetia; order Gemmatales; family Gemmataceae; genus SIAQ01. The sequence continues at coordinate 2,003 of JACQFG010000395.1, forward strand.
AGCGCCTCATCAGCACGATCGCGCCCACCGACTCCACCGTGATGATCCTCGGCGAGACCGGCACGGGCAAGGAACTCGCCGCTCGTACCATCTATCAGCAAAGCAAACGCACCAATCAGCCGTTCGTCCCCGTCAACTGCGGCGCACTCTCCGAACATCTGGTCGAGAGCGAACTCTTCGGCCATCGCAAGGGCGCGTTCACCAGTGCCGACCGCGACCACAAGGGGATGTTCGAAGTTGCCAACGGCGGCACGCTGTTCCTCGACGAGGTCGGCGAACTCAACAAGAACATCCAGGTCAAGCTGCTGCGCTTCCTCGAATCGGGCGAGATTCGCCGGGTCGGCGACACGGAGCCGTTCCGCGTCAATGTGCGCGTCATCTGTGCAACGAACCGCGACCTGCGCGAGATGATCAAATCCGATGAGTTCCGCGAGGATCTTTACTTCCGCGTCAACACGTTCGAGATCCGTTTGCCGTCGCTGCGTGATCGCCGCCAGGACTTACCCGAGCTGGCCCGGCATCTGTTGGCGCGCGCGGCCAAGCGCCCACTCGATCAGGTGACAGCGCTGTTGACGCCGGAAGCGATCGACGCCTTGCTGGAATATCAATGGCCCGGCAACGTCCGCGAGCTGGCCAACGTAATGGAACGAGCTTACATCCTTGCCGGCGGCGGGCCGATCACGCCGGAGCATTTGCCGTATCATCTGCTGCACAGCGAGCCGGCGACGCTCAGCTTCCCGACGGCCGAGGTCGCGGCGCCGAAGATTTCGCCGCTGCATCCGCGCACGTTGAAGGAGGTCGAAAAGGAACACATCCTGCGTGTGCTGGAAAAGCATCAGGGCAACAAGGTGACTGCCGCAGCCGAGTTGGGGATCGTACTCAAGACGCTGTACAACAAGCTCAACCAGTGGCAGGAAGAAGATCAGCAGCAACGCCACGCGGGGTAGACTTTCTTCAGAAATTTGTAGCCGCAGGCTTTAGCCTGCGGCCGCCGACGGAGCCGCACACCAAGGCCGCAGGCTAAAGCCTGCGGCTACATGTCATCCGACGGCAGCACTTCCGCGATCTGGCGCAGCTTGTCGTCATCCGCTTTCGCCATCCGCACCGGCGTCGCCGACTCGATCAGCAAGCGCACGCAGCCGATCCGCACGAGATCGCCCGCATAAAGCGTTGCTTCCGTCCGGAGCATGTTGTTCACGAAGACGCCATTCAGGCTATTCAGATCGAAAATACGCCACTGCCCATTGTCGAAGACCAGACTGCAGTGCCGACGGCTCACTTCCGCAAACGCAAAACGCAGGTCGGCATCGGTGTGTCGGCCCACGATCGCGA
>JACQFG010000393.1 GCA_016200155.1 Planctomycetota bacterium
ATGGGCGGCACCATCATCCGCCTCGTCGAGCAGGGACACAAGGTCCACATCGCCTACATGACCAGCGGCAACATCGCCGTCTTCGATCACGACGCCTGGCGCTTCACCGATTTCGTCTGCGCCTTCAACGATCTGCTGGGCATCGACAAGGTCAAGTCGAGCGAGTTGAAGGAGCGCGTGCGTTCGTTCTTGCGGACCAAGAAGCCCGGCCAGTGCGACTCGCCCGACCTGCTGGAGATCAAGAAATTGATCCGCGAAACCGAGGCGCGGGCCGGCGCGCTGGCCGCGGGTGTGCCGCCCGAACAGCTCACGTTCATGAACCTGCGATTCTACCGCACCGGCACGATCAAGAAGGAGCCGATCCACCCCGAGGACATCGAGGACATCATTCGGCTGTTCAAGACGCTTGAGCCGGACCAGATCTACGTGGCCGGCGAGCTGTCCGATCCGCACGGCACACATCGCACCTGCGCGACGGCGATCTACGAGGCCGTGCGGCGCGTCCGCGCCCAGGAGCAGCAGTTCGAGGTCTGGCTGTATCGCGGCGCGTGGGAGGAATGGGAGCCGCACGAGATCGAGCGGGCCGTGCCGTTGAGCCCGTGCGATCTGGAGCGCAAGAAGAATGCGGTGTTCCGGCATCAATCGCAGAAGGACAAGGCAATGTTCCCCGGCGGGTCCGACAAGCGCGAATTCTGGCAACGCGCCGAGGACCGTAATCGCCATACCGCGCAAACCTACGATCAGCTCGGCTTGCCGGAGTTCTATGCGCTGGAAGGCTTCGTCCAGTGGAGCGGCTGAGGAGGCGAATTGATGCGCTGCTGTTTGAGCTTGCTGGCTCTCCTGGCTGTCGGTGGGTTGCACGGACAGGAGAAGTCAACGTCGTTCAGCGATCTGAACGGCCGATCGCACACGCCGCTGTCGCAGGCGGACAAGAAGGCGACGGTGCTATTCTTTTTGCTGCCGGACTGCCCGGTGTCGAATGCCTACGGACCGGAGATCAAGCGAATCGCCGCGGATTATGAAGCGAAGAAGGTGGGGGCGTTCGTCGTTCATGCCGATCCCGACGTGACGATCGAAGCAGCCAAGAAGCACGTGAAAGATTACGGCTACGCATGTCCCGTCCTGCTCGACCCGACGCACATTCTCGTCAAGGCGACCGGCGTCAAGATGGCGCCGGAGGTTGCCGTCATCGGGCCCGATCGCAAGGTGCTCTATCGCGGCCGGATCGACGATCTTTACGTCGATTACGGCAAGCGTCGGCCGGCGCCGACGCAGCGCGACCTGCGCGATGCTCTGGACGCGATCCTACAAGGCAAGGCGGTCGCGGCGGCGACGACGAAGGTCATCGGCTGTCATCTGCCCGATCCGAAAAAGTGAAACAACAATGCGGCAGCAGAAGTAGAACTCTCCGAGTCGCGGTGCTTCGTAGCGACAAGCTGCCAGCTTGTCGCGAGCAGCCGACAAGCTGGCAGCTTGTCGCTACGACCTAAAGGGAACCACAATGCGAATGTCAGCCATGTTGAGTCTCTTGATTTGTGCCGGCGTAAGCTCGGCCCAGGCGCCGACGTTCAACAAGGACGTCGCTCCCATCCTGTTCGCGCAGTGTGCGACCTGTCATCGGCCGGGTGAAGCGGCGCCGTTTGCGCTGCTCAAGTACGAGGACGCCAAGAAGCGCGGCAAGCTCATCGCCCAGGTGACGCAGTCGAAGCAGATGCCGCCGTGGAAAGCCGACAAGAGCGACTTCGCGTTCCGCAATGAACGCCGGCTGAGCGAGGCACAAATTGCGACGCTGCAAAAGTGGGTTGCGGCCGGCATGGTCGAAGGCGACAAGAACGACCTGCCGCCGGCGCCGACGTTTGCCTCCGAATGGGCGCTTGGCAAGCCCGATCTCGTCGTCAAGATGCCCAAGGCGTTCAAGGTGCCGGCCGAGGGAAAAGATATCTATCGCAACTTTGCGATCGCGCTCAATCTGAATGACGACAAGTGGGTGCGGGCCGTCGATTTCCGGCCGAGCGCGTCTTCGGTCGTGCATCACACGCTGTTCTTTCTCGACACCACGGGCACGGCGGCGAAAAAGGAAGCCGACAGCGGCCAGGTCGGCAGCAGCGGCGCCATGGGAGGCTTCCGGGTCCCGAAAGGCGGTCTGGGCGGGCTCGGTAGCTTGACCGGCTCCGGCGGCGGCCAACCCGGCAGCCTCGGCGGCTGGGCCCTCGGCGCCCAAGCGCGCTCGCTTCCCGACGGCCTGGCCTGGAAGTTGCCCAAGGGCTCCGATCTCATTCTCTCCACGCACTTCCATCCCTCCGGCAAGGCCGAGATGGAAGCTTCCACGATTGCGCTGTACTTTTCCGACAAGCCCCCAACGAAGCGTTTCACCGGCCTGCAACTCCCCATCGCCTTCGGCTTCGCGGCCGGCATCGATATTCCCGCCGGCAAGAAGGATTTCAGCATCGAGGATTCGTTTGTCCTCCCCGTCGATGTCAAGGCGTTCGGCATCAGCGCTCACGCTCACTACATCGCCAAGACGTTCAACGTGACGGCAACGCTGCCTGACAAGAAGACCAAGACCCTGCTCAAGATTTCCGATTGGGATTTCGGCTGGCAGGAACAGTATCGCTTCCAGGACTACGTCGATCTGCCCAAGGGGACCAAGATCGACGCCAAGATCACCTACGACAACTCGGCCGACAATCCGCGCAATCCGACGAACCCGCCGCGCCGCGTCCGCTGGGGCAAGGAATCGACCGACGAGATGGGCAGCATCACGCTGAGCGTCATCGCCGCCCAGGAGCCAGAGTTCAGCGAGTTGCAGAAGGGTTATCAGCAGCATCTGATCGCTGCGATCAGGAAGTTCGGCGGCAAGAAGTGATACCAAAATAAATTGCTGGCAGAAAAATCTGGGGTAAAAAATAAGAGACGCGGGCGGAGGTGTGAGCTCCCCGCGGCTCTTATTTTTTACCCCAGATTTTTCTGCCATGGCCTTGGAGACAGATTTCCATGAAACGTCTTATCCGTCCGGTTTACGTGGCGATATTGGTTCTCGTTGTCCCGGCGTTCGTTCGCGCCCAGCAGGTCGAGCCGGTTGTCGATCGGTTCGTCAAGACGCAGGCGATGATCGCGATGCGCGACGGCGTCAAGTTGTACACGACGATTTACGAGCCGAAGAACATCAAGGGGCCGCTGCCATTCATTTTTCTGCGCACGCCGTACGGCATCGACGCGCGCGGTCCGCAATCGTTGCAGTCGTACCTGAAGGATTTGGCCGATGAGGGCTACCTCTTCGTCTTCCAGGACATTCGCGGCCGGCACAAGTCGGAGGGGACGTTCGTGATGTCGCGCGCCCCGCGCGATCCGAAGGACGCCAAGGCGATCGACGAGAACACCGACGCCAACGACACCATCGACTGGCTGCTCAAGAACGTCGAGGGCAATAACGGCAAGGTCGGCATGCTCGGCATCAGCTATCCCGGCTGGCTGACGCAGATGGCCGCCCTCGATCCGCATCCGGCACTCAAGGCGATCTCGCCGCAGGCATCGCCCGCCGACCAGTTCCTCGGCGACGACTTCCATCACAACGGCGCGTTTCGCCTCAGCTATGGCTTCGAGTATGTGGCGATGATGGAGACCGACAAGCTCAACACGATGTTCAAGTTCGATCGGCATGACACCTACGAGTGGTATCTGAAGCTCGGGGCTCTTTCGAACGTCAATCCGAAATACTTCAAGGGCAAGATGCCGACCTGGAACGACTTCGTCAAGCATCCGAATTACGACGACTTTTGGCAGAAGCAAGCGTTCGCCCCGTATCTCAACAAGGTGACGGTGCCGAGCTTGCACGTCGCGGGCTGGTTCGATCAGGAGGATTTTTACGGGCCGCTCAAGATCTATGAGCTGCTGGAGAAGCACGACAAGAACAATCAGAACTTCCTCGTGGTCGGCCCCTGGAACCACGGCGGCTGGGCGAACGGGCCGGGCAACAGTTTGGGCCGCATCAAGTTCGACGGCGACACCGGCCAGCACTTCCGCGAGAAGGTGCAGGCGCTATGGTTCCATCACCACCTCAAGGGCAAGGGCGATCTCAAGCAGCCCGAAGCGTACTTGTTCCAGACTGGCACGAACAAGTGGGTCAGTCACGATCGCTGGCCGCCGAAAGATGCGCGCGTGAAGAAACTGTACTTCCATGGCGACGGCAAGCTGAAGTTCGAAGCCGAGCCGCCCGAGCCGGGCTTTCCCAAGCGAAGCACGCCCTGGCTCATCGAAGGGGTTGACCAGTACACCTCTGATCCTGCCAAGCCGGTGCCCTATCGCCCACGGCCGGTGACGCCGACCTACCCCGGCAAGGAATGGCAGATCTGGATGGTCGAGGATCAACGCTTCGTCCACCAGAGGCCCGACGTACTCACCTACGAAACCGAGCCGCTGGCGGAGGACGTCACGGTTGCCGGCTCGCTGACCGCCAAGCTGTTCGCGTCAACGAGCGGCACCGATAGTGACTTCATCGTCAGGCTTATAGACGTTTACCCCGACACCTATGCGAAGGACCCGTCGATGGGCGGCTATCAACTGCTCATCAGCGGCGAGCCGGTGCGGGCGCGCTTTCGCAAGAGTTTTGAAAAACCTGAGCCGGTCAAGTCGAACGAGGTGAACGAGTACACGATCGATCTGCACTGGAGCCATCACTGTTTCCGCAAGGGGCACAAGATCATGGTACAGGTGCAAAGCACGTGGTTTCCATTGATCGATCGTAATCCGCAGAGGTATGTGCCGAACATCTTCGAGGCGAAGGACGCTGATTTTCGCAGCGCGGAGCAGCGTGTGTATCGCACGAAGCGGTGGCCGTCGCATGTCAGCATGCAGGTGATGCCGGGCGCTGGCGGGAAATGAAAATGTCCACGAAGGACACCAAGTTCACGAAGAGTAGGTGGCGCCTCAGGTTTGTGGAGCACGTTTCCAACGTGCCGCCGACGGCATGGGCACGTTGAAAACGTGCCCCACGAAACTGGGAACTGAGACACTGCCGAAGAGTACGCAGGCTTGACCTTCTTCGTGGCCTTGGTGGCCTACGTGGATTCACGTTACTTTGGTTTTTCCACCTTCTTGTGCTTGTTGAAGAATTCGAAGATGTCCGGCATCTTGGTGAACGCAATGTTGACGTGATCGCCGCCCGCCACTTCGATGTATTCGTACTTCATCTCGAGCTTCTTCATCTTCTCGGCCCAGGGACGAACTTTTTCGACCTTGACGAGGTTGTCCTTATCGCCTTGCACGAGGATGATCGGCACGTGCTTGATCTTTTCAAGCTCGTCGACCTTCATGAACAGGGCCGGCGCGATCGGCCCCAGGGCCGCGAAGAGGTCGGGGTTCTTGAGGGCGATGTGAACGGTGCCGCCGCCGCCCATGGAGTGGCCCATCAAGTAGATGCGCTGGTCGTCGACGTTGAAGTCTTTGCGGGCGATGGCCAGGACGTTCATGACGTCCTTCTCACTCAACTCGGCGAGGTTTTTGGGAGCGTCTTTGTCTTTGCCGGCCTTGAAGGGAATCTTGACACCGTACCAGCCGCTGGAGTTGTAGCCCATGGGCGCGACGACGATGTAGCCATGCTTCTCGGCCAGATCGGTCAGGCCGCGGTAGCGCATGATTGCTTGCGGTGTTCCGCCCAGGCCGTGCAGGGCGACGATGAGCGGCGACTTCTTCTCCTTGTCATAGGTCGTCGGCACGAAGAGCGCGTACTCCATTTCCTTGCCGGCATCCTTGAAGTCGTACGTCTTCTTTTGGATGCGCGCCTGAGTTTTGCCGGGAGATTTCTTTTCATCCTGAGCGGCAAGCGGAACGATGAGGACGAATAACGCAAGCAGGCTGATGCGGACCATGGATGGACCTCACGGGGTGAAAGTAAAAAGTAAAAAGTCAAAAGGAAAAAGGCAACAGCAGATGCTAGAGCCGCCTTGCCGTGTCTGCGTTGCTTTTTCCTTTTGCCTTTTTACCTTTTACTTCCGCGTTGGTCGAGCAGTTTCTTGTCCGACGCCCATTTTTTCGGCCGCGTCCGTTGATCTCCGCCATGCGATGCGGTACGTTAACCGTGAGGTTGCAACTGAGTTTCGAGGTTCCAAGATGCAAGGCAATGCCAAGGGGATTGTCGTGGTGATCGGGCTAATCCTCGTGGGGGCCCTGATCATCTGGATGTTCATTTCGTCGCCCGATCCGATTGCGGACGACACGAATGCGACCGCTACGCGTTCGGGGCTCAAATATGTCGACATCAAGGTCGGCAACGGCAAGGAAGCAAAGACCGGTGAGAAGGTGCTGGTCCATTACACCGGTTGGCTGACCAGCGGCAAGAAATTCGACAGCAGCCTCGATCGCAATGAGCCGTTCGAATTCGAACTCGGCGCCGGCGAGGTCATCCCCGGCTGGGACGAGGGCGTCGCCGGCATGAAGGAAGGCGGCAAGCGCCGGCTGATCATTCCCACTGCGCTCGGCTATGGGGCGCGGGGTTCCGGGAAGTCGATTCCCCCGAACTCGACGCTCGTTTTCGAAGTGGAACTCTTGAAGGTCAGGTAAAGTCGGAGCCGTTACCATGCGGTCGATACCCATCGCTGGATTTTTCCTGGCTCTTGCCGCGCTTTGCGCTTCGGGCTGTTTCGGACCGCC
>JACQFG010000394.1 GCA_016200155.1 Planctomycetota bacterium
GGCCTGGGCACTCGTGAACGTCTCGGGGCTGAAGGTCGACAGCGTGCCCGTCTGTTCTACGATCCATTCCGCCGACGACCGTGCGGCATTCTTGATCGTCTGGGTGGTTGAGAAGGTCCTGGTCACGCCGCCCCCGGCCGGGGTATCCGTGATCGTCAACTGGAACGTGCTCACGTTGCCGCTGATGGACAGAAATTTGACATCCGCGTTGATCGTGTCCCCCTCGCCCACCAAAGCGGCGGCGGGCACGGTGGAGGAAGCGGGAATCCCGGCCCCCGTTGCCCAGTTGATGTAGTAATAGTTGGCCGGATACATCTCGTACCAGGCGTAATAGTACGCCTTGCCGCCAATCTGGTCCGAGTCGGTGCCGATTTGCTCGACGGTGTTGGAAATGTCGCCGTCGATGCCGACCCAGCTCGCGGCATACTTGGCGCCGCCGCCGTTCACGGTCACGCTCGGCACATTCCAGGTCCCCTTGACCTCGGTCACCGCGCCGGCCGCGGTGTCAACGGAATAGCCGGACCAGTTGGCCGTCGGATAAGGCCAGGGAGTGCCCGCACTGGGCGCGAGCCGCGTTTCCAATTCCTCGACGCGCGGCCTTGCATGGCGATGGACCTTCATGAGCGATCTCCCTGGTAACGAAGGATTTTCAACACGCCGAAACTCTACAACGGCCCGGCCAACGGCTTCGGTGATCGGTTGCGGTGCTATTGGACCGGAGTCGGTCGTGATTGTCAAGGATTACTTTCCTGTCCAGTCGTCCGTGGACCCACGTTCGCCAAAAACCCGGACGCCGACCGCATCCGCATGCCCATGGAAGGCGGCAAGTCGCTGCGCATCAGCCACAGCATGAGCGGGCCGCTGATCAGCTACTTCCAGATGGTGACGAAGCTGAAGATGGAAGACAAGTGAGCAAAAGGGTAAGAAAAAAAGGGACGCAGCTCGATTCAAATGAGCTGCGTCCCTTTTCGCTTCCTTCTTCTTTTTCTTTTCCTTCTTTTTCAGCATTTACGACTTGCCTTTCGCCTTCTGTTTGACGTCCCTGATTTCAACCTCCAAAGTCGGAGAAATTGCGCTCAGTTTGTCGCATTGGAAATGCGCTTTGACCCTATAAACACCTGGCCCCTGGGTACCCACCATTCCAAAGGGCGCCTTCCATTTGTCGCCTGGCTTGAGGGTGAATACCTCCGGTTCAATGGAGTAGGGTGAAAGCGTTTCGATCCGCCGGTCCGTTTCGAGCACACCTCCAGGCAACGTTATTTCGCGCTTCAGGTACGGAAGGATCGGCGACGCGTAAGTGGTAGCGACATTTATAGGCTTACCTGATACATTCCTTATCTCGACCTCTAAAATGGCAATCTCTCCACGCGAGTCAGCGTCTAGCGCTTTTCGAAATGTGACTCGGCACTCGATCGTTGGTTTTTCCTTTTGCTGGATGGGCACGTCCGGCGCGGTACGGTCGAACTCGGATGGCAGGCAGGCGAACGCGAAACAAAGTGTGATAGTCTGCGACCTAAAGCCCATGTCTCCCCTCCGTTCTGAGACTAAAATGTTCGGGCACGATAAATCGGACGCAGCTCAATTCAGCAGGATAAAATGCATCCCTTGTTCCATCAACCATAACGCCCCCAGGTCATGAGTTCCGAGCAGCCCGCGCAAAGCAGGATGACGGGCAGAATGCCGTTGAGGACGATCGCCGCCGCAGTGACGCCCCACCAGCGTTCGGCGCGGATCGTGGCGACGATGGCGGCGACGAGGCCGAGGCCGCAGCAGATGCCCCAGGTGAGGACGCCACAGAAGATGCCCTCCATGGGATGGCCGTCCCAGATCACGCCGTTGCCGCCCGCGCCGCCGGCGAAGAAGCCGACGAACGGCGTGGCGAGCGAAATGAGATTCCAGCATGCGCGGCGTGGTTCTGGCCTCACGGGGTCCTCTGGTCTGCCGGCGCCGGGGTCGAAGACGAAACGGCGGCGACCTTGTCTGGAGCAGGCGTTGTATTGGCAGGTGACGAGCGCCATACCGGTTTCCCTGATGCTTCCTGGCGCGAGCGCGCATCTTCAAGCATGGCGGCAATGTCGCCGTCAAATCGTTTCGCCATTTCTTCACGCACGCGATGGATGTCTGCGATGGTCGTGTCGCGTTCAGCTTTCTTCGGTTTCATCTTCCACCATTTCTTCCGGCGTACAAATGATCGGAATCGGATAGCCGAGCCTGTCAAGCACCTTGTGAATCCGTGGCAGGATTTTCGCGTTCGCAATGTGCGTGCAATTCCACGTCAAGAGGTATTCTACCTTGTGATGTGCAACGATGGCAATGTGCAACGCGTCAACGGCGGCTTTGGGGGGCAGGATTGCGGCCGACACGATTTCATGGGCGATGACCGCAATCGGGGGATCGAGCGGCAGCAACGGGATGCCGGCAAGCGATTCGAGTCGCTCGGCGGCCAGCGTCGGATCCCCCGCCCCCGCCTCATCATGGACATATTGGGACGTCACGAGTTCGTAGTTGGCGCGCTCCTGTTCCCACCATTTTCGCGTGAGAATCTGACGAGCCGCCGCCACCACCTGCGGACTGGGCCGTTGCCGCAAGTAGCTGACGATCGAAGTCTCGATGTACAAACTCGGCATCAGTAGTTCTCGCTGCCCACGGTTGCTCGCTCAATAATACTCATACCCCACATAAAACGTGATCCGTCCGTCCGGCAATCGGCGGATGTTCGTGATGTGCACCGGCAGGCCGCCGCCCAGCTGGGGTCGGCTCGACGGCGTCGTGAACGGCGTGAACGAGCGGTTGGCGTTGCTCGGGAACGGGACCGAATCGAGGAAGACGCGCGGACCGTTCGGGCCTTCAATGCCGTGCGATTCTTCGAGGATCGGCCGGCCTTGCACGACGCGCCAGATCAACAGGCCCTCCGCGGGGAGGCTGGCGTCGAAGCCCTTGCGTTTGCGGTTTTCGAGCAGGAAGTACTCGCTGCCGTCGGTGCGTGCGAGGACCTTGAAGCATTCCTTGTGGCCGTTCTCGACGGGGGAGAGGATCAGCTTTTGCTTGACGGAGGGATCGATGACGGCGGGGGTGATCCAGCCGAGTTGTTCCTTGGACCAGGCGCAGAAGTGCTGCGGTTTGCCGCCGCCGACCTGGTTGGACATGGCGCACCAGACGCCGACGCCTTCGGAGCCGGGGTTTTCCGGGCGGGCGTAGAGATCGGGCAGGCCGAGCATGTGGCCGAACTCGTGACAGATGACGCTGATGTCGCACATGCGGGCTCCGCCTTCCTGCACGATGAAGTACGGCCAGCGCTGGCCCTGATGCGTGAAGAACGCCTTGTGCGGCCAGTACAGCCCGCCGCGATTGGTCTGCACACGATCGCCGGCATAGCAGAAGAAGATGCCGTCGAAGTCCTTGAGCGCGTCCTTGCCGTCGCGCTTGTAGAGGGCGTCGAGCGCTTCGCCGAGCAGTGCCGTCTTGGCGGGCCCGGTGTTGGCGGCGGCGTACTCGCTGCGCTTCTTGCTGACGGTGACGAACTTGAACGCCTTGCCGGTGACCTTCAGCTTGCCGAACGATTGCTCTTGATAGTAGTCGTTCAAGCTGCCGAAAACTTTTTGGCCGGTGATGCTGGTCTTGGTGTAGCTCTTGGAGCTGAAGAGGGCGTCGTCCCAGCTCTCGGCGGCGATCTTCTCGTTGTGCTTGACGTCGGGATATTCGATGCCGACGATGGCGAGGCGATAGGTGTCCTTCTTCCAGGCGCCGGTGCGGTTGTCCCAGCTCAGTCCGCCGCCGCCCTTGCCGCCCTTGGCCTTGCCGATAAAGCCGCCTTCCTCGACGAGCACGACCTTGACTTCCTTCTCCTTCTCCTTGCCCTGCGGCTTGACGAGCAGCGTCAGCGTGTCGCCCGGCTTATGATCGGCCAGGACGTTGGTGAGCCGGGTCGCTTCGTTGAGGGTGCGGCCGTCCATCTTGAGGACGACGTCGCCGACCTTCAAGCCGGCCTTGTCCGCAGGCATGCCGGCCGTGACGACCTTGAGCTTGGCGCCGGCGGTCTCGTCCTCATCGACCGTCACGCCCATGATGGCCCGCTTCTGCCCCGCCTGGATCACGCGGCTCGTGGCGATCATTTTCGCCGACAGGTCCTTCGTATCTTTCTGCCGCTGCACGGTCAGCTTGATCGATTCGCCCGCGGCCTTCGTCTGCAGCAGGCTGCGAAACATCTCGGCACTCTTGACCGCCTTGCCGTCGACCTTGACCAGCACGTCGCCCGCCAGCACTCCCGCCTTCGCGGCCGGCGAGTTCTCCTCGACATCGCTGACGACGAGGTTGCCCGCATCGAGATTGACCGCGACGCCGAGATAGCCGGGCGAACTGGCCTGCGTCGCCGCGCCTTTGCTGATCTTCGTCGTGATCGCCGTCTCGACGGTCTTGAACTCGGAAAGGTCCGGCCCCTTGGCGTCCTGAGCCGCCAGCACCGGGGCCAACGCCAGCATCACGATCCAGGGCAGAGCTTTCCAGCAGGGCACACGCGTCATGGGGGAATCTCCTCGATGGGGATAAAGTTGGATGGATGACCATAACATCCCGCACACAGCATTTCACCCACATTCTACAATTTTTCTTGGCTTGAACTAACGATCACACGTCCATGATTTTGTAACCATGATTTTGTGAATGCCGATCACGCAAAGATTCTCATCGAGTTTTCACGAGCCTCGTGGTAGCATCGCGAAGATATGCGGCTCCCCATCAAGCTGCGCAAGAAGGAATTGGATCATGCCTCAAGCGATCAGGTTGTTTGCATTCGCGTGCATAGCCTTCGCCACGGTCACGGCTCGAGCCTATGCTCAAGACGAGGCGAAAAAAGCAGTACGCGAGCTGCCGAAATGGAGCACGACGCGCGTCCGCTTCGAGATGGACGGCAAGCCGTGGAAGGAAGTCCTGCCGTGGTTCGCGGCCCAAACGAAGATGAAGCTGGTATCGCCGTATCCGCTGCCGGCGGGCCATTTCAAGTACAAACACCCAAAAGGTCCCGCGCCCGAGTTGTCGTTGCTCGAAATCATGGATATTCTCAACGAGCAATTACAGCATCGGCATCGAACCACGCTTGTACGAAATGACGAGGAAATTGTATTGGTCCATGCCGACGATCGATTTGTTCCCCCGCGCATCGAGCTTCACGATTTGAAGAACCGTGCGAATACGGAAGTCGTCGTGGTTACCCTAAAAATCAAGGACGGCCAGAACCCAGAAGAGGTCGCGTTGGAAGTCAAGCGAATGCTCGGTAATTTCGGTCACGTAACCGCGGTGAAAAATCACCTCGTGCTGCGCTCCGACGTGGCTTCATTGCGGCGGGCGATTCCAATCTTGACTCCAATGTTCTTCGATCCGCCGGAGCTGCCGAACTGGAGCACGACACGTGTCCGCTTCGATATGGACGGCAAGCCTTGGAAGGAAGTCCTCACATGGTTTGCGGGCCAAGCGCAAATGAATATCAGATCGCTTTTATTTTGGCGGTCGCTGGACGGCATTTTTAGGTATGCGCCGCCAAAGAACAGTCCGCGTGAACTTCCGTTGACTGATATCTTCGACATCATCAATGAGCGATTGCAGGAGGAGCACGGACTCAGACTCATACGCAGTGAAGATTCGCTGGCACTGACTACGTATAACGATTTCCCTGGTGGACCACGTCCGCCGCGTGTTGAGCTTCGCGACTTGAAAGATCGCGGGAAAACGGAAATCGTCGAAGTCCTCGTAAGAGTTAAGCAGTTCCAAAACGACGAGGAAGTCGCGGTGGAGGTCAAGCGGATGCTGGGGTCATTCGGTCACGCCGTCGCGATAAGAAATCACGTGTTGATCGTTACCGACGTGGCTTCACTGCGGCGAGTGCTTCCGTATTTCGTTGACATGCCGGCTACGCCTCCCGAAGCCGCGCAATTCGTTTCGCCACCCTGTCCGGCAGCGGCATGTTGCGGAAGCGCACCACGTTGTCGGCCCATCATTCGGTTTCGCCTGTTTCGACGTTGAACGATTGCTTTCGGCCAGTGGTCTTTGCGAGGATCTCGATTTCGATGTCTTTGATGAATCGATCAAGTGCCTTTTTGTCCTTCAGGACGATACCATGGCCCTGGTCGATTTCGTCGAACCCCTCTTTGGCTGCGTTGCGAAGCACAGCCAACTTGGCCTTTCGCTCATACTCATGCTCTTCGGGTTTGCGCGTCGGCATATTCATCTCCATTATGATTCTATCAGCATCTTCGCCCGTTTCGCCACCTCGTCCGGGAGCGGCATGTTACGGAAGCGCACCACGTTGTCGGGTAAACCTTCGAGTTCGCCTTCTTCGACGTTGAGCTGGTCCGACAACGCCACGATAAACGGCCGATCGGCGTGTTCGCGCAGCAGCTTGAGATGGCGCTCGACGCTGGAACGCCGCCAGAAGCCGAGGATGTCGAGCAGCACCACCTTGCCTGACGCGCGATGCACCAGGCGGTAATCGGGGACCCAGAACGTCGGGCCCAGCGCGATGATCTCGGTCTCCTCGCGGATCTCCCAGTCGGCGATCTTCTTCTGAAACATCTCGACGAACATCGGCACCTCCGGCGGCACGAACGCGCCGGTCTCCGCCTGATGCGACACCAGGCCGTCCTTCGACGACAGGTGGAAGACCTTTTCCTTGCGCTCCGTGCCCCAGCGCAGCTTCGCCTTCAACTCGAAGTCCTTGCACAGCAGCAGCGTCGGCAGGAACAAGGCGAGTTGCAAGCCGTACTTCTGCGTTGCGCTGAACAGGCTGAGCGGCCCATCGAGACGGAGCCGATAGGCGTTGCCCTTGCCCGCTTCGACGTCGCAGATGAGCCGATGAAACTTGATCTGGCGAAAGATCTGCCGATAGCGCGCCGGCGCCTCGCCGCGGATGACGATGTCGACGCCGGTGGAGCGCAGCAGGATCGCCTGGGCCAGCGCGACGTTGTAGCGTTCGAGCAAGCGCTGCGGCGTCGTGTCCCTGAACTGCGTGAGCCGTTGCTCGGTCTTCAAGTCGGCGAACAGGCTCGCCTCGACCGTCGCGGCATCCGAGTTCAGGTCCTTCGCAATCGTGTCGATGATGTCGGCGCGTGAAAACGCTTGGCCGACCTGTTCCAGCACGATCTGCCGTGTCTTGGCCGCGGCGGCGAACACTGCCTCGCGCACCTCGTCGGGCGGCAGGCTCGATTGCGTCTCGAACTCGCAGCGGTCTTCGAGCAATTTCGCCAGCCCGTTATGAATCAACGGCTGCGGCAAATCGCCGAAGAGCTCGTCGATCTCCGCTTCGAGCTGCCCGCGCGAAGAGCCGTCGCTGGACCGAAAGACCGCAAGCAGTTCCTCGGCGACCTGCAGCCACGGGATGTCGGCGGCGTCGAGGTACTGCGGCACGATGTGATCGCGTGCAAAGCGGACACGGACGTGTTTGCCGGTGAGCATGGCGGACGTTCATCCCAATAGATCGGTGATGGCCAGGCGCACGAGTTTCAAGAAGGTGGCTCCGTGTCGTTGCGTCAAGAGGTTCGATGGTGCAAACGTCCAATCCAGCGGCGAATGCAGGGTTTGTGCAGAGTCTTCCCAAGGGTATTCGCAGTTGTCGGGACGCCGGCCATCGCGATCGATCGATGGATTCAAGAATTCGATTTCGTTTGCCAAATGACGTGTGAAAATCAACACGCCATGCATTCCCTTCAACTGCTTTTTCACGAGGACCATCTGTTCACGAATAACGACGGGCAAGGGGCCCGAGATGAAGCCGTGGCTGGTCTGAAGCAGATCGGGCAGCGTTCCCCTCTGGATGAGATGAGCCTTGCAGAGCTTTTCACAGGCCATCTGCAAGAACAACAGTTTGTGGCACTCCGGAACAGGTTGATCTTGCAGTGTCTTCCAAGTGCTGAAATCCGCGTCGGCCTGGCGCGCGTAACCATTGGCCCATTGGTCAGCATTCGCCATCATTTGACCTCGGTCGTTTCCGCTGGTCGCTGAATTTCATCGCCGATCTTCCATCCGTCGGGTAACTTCAGCTCCTTGGATTTGACCTTTTCATACTCTTCGGGAGTGACCTCGACAATAATGCACGGGTAGGGAATCACGGCGTTCGCGCCAAAATACAGCGGCATGATCCCGCCGGGGACCGTGTATTCGTTTACCTCCAGCAACATGATTCTTTCCGGGTTCTGCTTTGCTTGTTTGGTGCGAAGCCGAAAGATGTGCTGCATTCCCGGCTCCAATTCAAAATGCTTATTAGCCAGGTCGCTGGCGACCTCATCGACGGTCGGGATTTTTTTCTTCATGATGAACGTCTCGTGCACGGAACGTTGGAGAATCTACCTCAGTCATACCGTGGAGTATTCTTGCCGTCAAGTTGCAACAGGTATGCCTATTGATACGCCCCATGCTGCCGCCGGCGTTCGCTGGTAAACTCCTCCGCAGTATCGCGCGTCACCACTTCGTACAGCAATGCTTGCTTCTCGCCATGTTTGCGCAAGAGCCGGCCCAGGCGCTGGACGTGTTCGCGGACGCTGCCAGTGCCGGACAGGATGATCCCGACACTCGCTGCGGGAACATCGACGCCTTCGTTGAGCACCTGGCTCGTGACGACGACGTTGTACTCGCCCGTCTGGAATCGCGCGAGAATCTGCTGGCGTTCCTTCGTCTTCGTTTGATGCGTGATCGCCGGCACCAGGAAGCGCCGCGCGATCTGGTAGACGCTGGCGTTGTCGTACGTGAAGATGATGGTCCGATCGAGCGCGTGGCGGTGCAGCAAATCGTCGAGCAACTCGATCTTCGCAGGAGCGGCGAGCGATAGCCGTTTCTGCTCACGATACGCCTGGAACGCGGCCCGGCCGTCGGGATGCCGGCACGTCTCCTGAATGAATCGCTGCCATCCTTGCGGCGAGCCCATCGAGATGCCGCGGGCTTGCACGAAGTCGCGGTAGGTTGTGCGGGCCTTCGTGTAGCGTTCCATCTCCGCGGGCGTCAGATCGACGTCGATGCGGACGACGCGATACTCGGCCAGGAATTCACCCGCAAGCTGCTTGATCTCGCGGCGATAGACGATCGGCCCGATCAACTCGGGATAGAACGCCTCCGCGCCGTCGGCACGCTCCGGCGTCGCGGTCAGGCCGAGCCGATACGGCGCGATGGCGCCGACCGCGGCAAACTGATAGCTCGGGCTCGGCAGGTGATGGCACTCGTCGAACACGACCAGCCCGAAGCGATTGCCCCAGCGTTCGAGATGGATGTACGCGGAGTCGTAGGTGGTTACGGTGAGCGGCTGGAAGTCGTAGTATCCGCCGCCGATCAGACCGACCGCCGCTTGCGGCTTAGCGCTCGCAGGGTCCACTGCGAGCGCTAAGCCGCAAGCGGCAGTCAACTCACCGTACCACGGGTTCATGAGCGGAATGGTCGGCGTGATCACCCGCGGCGGCCGGCCGACGTGGGCGATCGCCAGCAGCGCGACAAACGTCTTGCCGGTGCCGGTCGGCAGCACGACGACGCCCCGGCCCCCCGCGTTCCACCAGGTCGTCAGCGCTTCCTGCTGATGCGGAAACGGCGTCCGCGTCGAACGCAGCTTGCACTCCAGCGGCTGATAGGCGCGCGCGTCGTCGGTGAAGTCGATCTTCTTGTCACGCAACGTTTCAACGATGGCGCGATAATGGCGAGCCTCCGTGCGATAGACGGCGGTACGTTCGTCGAACCGGCAACCCGGCAGCGATTCGACCAGCGCATCGGGAGCGTGGGAGAGGATCAGGGTGCCGGCGTCGAACTGGATTCGCAGGGGGTCGGACATTGTGTTCCATGCTCGGAACACTAATTCCCACTAATCCGCGCTAATCGGATTCCCTTTGGTCACATTAGCGAGGATTAGTGTAGATTAGTGTTCCACTCAATTCGGGTCCGCCTTGAACTTGAACGTCTTGCCGCCGATGATCTGGTCGCTGGTGATCGTCGGGCAGACGAACTTCTCGATGTGCTCGATGATCAGCTCGGTGCCCTTGTAGTGGTTGACGTACGGCGCCATCTTCGGGTTGTACATCGTATCGGTCATGTCGCGGACCAGGACGACGTTCTTGCCGTTCTTGGCCATCTGACGCAAGCCGAACGGGCGGCCCAGGACGCACATATTGGTGTGGACGCCGAGGATGATGACGTTGTTGATCTTGCGGGCTTCAAGCACGTTCCAGATCTCGTCCCCCTTGTCGCTGACGATGTCGATGTCGTGCATCTTGAGGACCGCGATCTGCGCCAGCCACGGCGAGCCCGGCTTGCGGCCCATCTTGATGAGGGCTTGCTTGTGCTTCTCCTGCTCGACGGGGTCGGAGTCGCAGCCACCGTCGGAGGCGTCGAGCGGGTACTTGCCCTTCTTCTCGTTGTCGATCATGTGGCACCAGACGCCGATGTCCTTGGGCAGGTTCTTGGCGCGCGGAGCATCCTGAGCGCGAATGCGGCCCGGATGGTCCTTGTAGGCGTCCATGCAGCTCGACGGGGCGTGAATGATGGTCATGCCCATCGCGCGGCACTTTTCGAGCACCTCGTTCATGCGCGGGGCCATCTCATTGACGCGCACGACGGCGTTGTAGCAATGATGCGTGTCCCACATGTCGATGACGATGACGGCCGTTTCCTTCGGGGCCCAGACGCGCGTCAGCGTCTCGACCTTGTAATCGGTCTTCTTGTCGGGCGTGTCGAACGGCGTGCGTTTGCGGATGGTCAGGTCGAGGTCCTTGCCGCCGGCGTGGATGAAGGACATCGGCAGGACGCAGGCGAGGGAGATGATCAGGAATCGCATGGGTTCCTCGGAATAATGCCGTAGCCGCAAGCTGCCAGCTTGCGAGCTGTAGATCAACATCGAGATTCAAGCTCGCAAGCTGGCAGCTTGCGGCTACGAGAGACATTCATTTTATGGCGCTGAACGCTTTCGATTCGGCTTCGACCTGCTCTTGCTGAAATTCGCCGGTGTAGACCATGAAGCGATAACGCAACACCACGCTCGCGCCCTTTGCGATTTTCCAGGCGCCGGCGCGGCTTGGCGACGGGCCGACGCCGAGCTGGCCGTCGACGCGCCATGGCGCCGCGTCATGCGACATCACGGCGATGTGCCCGGCGTCTTTGCGGCCATCGACCGTCATGCCGATATCGACCCAGCGGGCCTTCTGTCCCTCGGCTTTGGCGTTCTCGTGGCCCTCGCTGTTGATCGCTTTTGCGCCAACCTGATTCTTGAACGGCATGCGCAGGAACAGGCCGCCGTAATCGTGCTTGTCGAACGTCACGTCGGTCTCGGCTTTCAGCGTCAGGGTCAGGTCGATGAGGTACGACTTGGTGAAATCGCGGAAGAGCCAGGCTTGCGTCTCGGTGAGCTGGGCGTCCTTGTCCTTGTCGAGCAGCTCGTAGGTGCTGGTCCAGCGGACGCCTTGCGAATCGTTCTTCCAGTCGAAGGCGCGTCGGCGAAAATGATCGCCGCCGCGGTTGTGGAAGTAATCGCGGCCGTTGACTTTCAGGAAGCCGACGTAGATGCCGGTCTGGTGCTTGTGATGGCCCGGGGCGAACTCGGTGAGCACGCCCTTGCCGTCGGGAGCGAGCAGCGGATGGACGTAGGATCGGCCATCGACGGGCGCGTTGAACGCGAAGATCGGCGTATCGACGCCGGGGCGATGGATCGAGATGCCGCCGTCCTTGATGACTTCGACGCGCACGTTGGAGTCGGCGAGTAACGAGAACGGGATGGAAAGAAGAACGCAAAGGCCGAGCGAGGAGCGGATGAGCATTGAGGAGCCTCCATGGGCGGTACTTGATCCTTCGATGAGAACACGAGGACGGGCCGAAATCAACCGAAAAGCGGGTAATGTCTCAGTCTGCTGAATTCGTGGGGCACGTTTTCAACGTGCCGCTGCCTCAGGGGCACGTTGAAAACGTACCCCACGAAACTGAGGGCGTGCGGATTCGTCCATTCGTCCACGGACACCCATCCATCCGTGGAAGCAATGGAAGAAATGGATCAATCCACGTGCGCAGTGATCGACGACCTGTCGGAGGACGTGCCTGGATGTCAAGCAATTCCTGCACGCAAAATAGACGTTCAGAAACCAACCGGCTACGCTGGCGAAAAGTTCATGTTCTGTAAAGTATTGGTGTATTTGATATTGCGACAAATGCGGTCGCACAAATGCCTTTGGCATCGCAGCTGCCTATGATGGGAGAATTGGTTCCATTCCTCTCCGTGGGACTGCGACGGGCCGTGGGAAATCTGTTCCCGCCGGTCCGTGGTCGCATTTCCAGGTTCCCTCCGCTCGGCGGCAGGGGCGGTCGCGAGGGATGAGCCGACCCGCCTTGCCGACGCACGTTTTGGAGGGATTGACTTGTTCAAGCGTATTCTCCCGTCGTTGCTGATCATCTTCGCCATTGCTTCTTGGGCGGCAGCGCAAGAACCGGCCGTCACCACTGCTCCCGTCAACAAGCTCGTCGAGAAAATGGACGATCCGAAGATCAAGGGGGACAGCGCCTGGATGATGGTCGCGACGGCGTTCGTCATGCTGATGGTCCCCGGGCTCGCTCTCTTCTACGGCGGGATGGTGCGGCGCAAAAACGTGCTGACCACGATGATGCAGAGCATGGTCGCCCTCGCGGTCGTCGGCGTCTACTGGGTCGCGATCGGCTATGCGCTGGCCTTCGGCGAACCGCTCATCAAAACGCCATGGGGCAGCATCATCGGCTTCAGTCCGAAGCTCGTCTTCCTGGCGGGCATCCAACCTCATGACATTTTGAACGGCACCAATATCCCCGTGTATCTGCACATGCTCTATCAAGGGATGTTCGCGATCATCACGCCGGCGCTGATCAGCGGCGCGATCGCCGAGCGGGTTCGGTTCAAGCCGTACTGCATTTTTCTGATCCTGTGGGTCACGTTCGTCTACTGTCCGCTGGCGCATGGCGTGTGGGCCATGGACTGGTGGAGCCTCGGCGCGAAGCCCGGCGAGACTCCCGTCGGCCTGCTCGGCGCGCTGGGCGCGCTCGATTTCGCCGGCGGCACGGTCGTCCATATCGCGGCCGGCTTTTCCGGGCTGGCGGCGATTCTTGTCCTGCCCAAGCGGCTCGGCTATCCCGAGCACGCGATGCACCCCAACAGCATGGTGCTCACCCTGCTCGGCGCCGGCATCCTCTGGTTCGGCTGGTTCGGCTTCAACGGCGGCTCAGGCCTCACGGGCGGCGCACTCGCGACCTCCGCCTTCGCCGCCACTCAGGCCGCCGCGGCCGCCGCGGGAATGAGCTGGCTTCTCGCCGAGTGGTGGCATCGCGGCAAACCGACCGCCCTCGGTCTCGCCACCGGTCTCGTCGCCGGCCTCGTCGCCGTCACTCCCGCCTCCGGCTACATTTATCCCTGGGGCGGCTTCATCATCGGCCTGATCTCCGGCGTCGTCTGCTACGTTTCCGTCTGCCTGAAGCCGATCCTCAAGTACGATGACTCGCTCGATGCGTTCGGCGTACACGGCGTCGGCGGGTTTCTCGGCGCGGTCCTGACCGGCTTCTTCTGTTACCAGTGGAACTACGTCTCTCCCGAAGTCGGCGCCCTTGGCCTGACGGCGGGAGGCGGGCTGAAACAGATCGGCATTCAGCTGTTCGCCGCGGTCCTCTCGGCGGTCTACGCCTTCGGGATCAGCTTCGTGCTCGTCAAGGTCGTCGATGCCGGCGTCGGCTTCATGGCGACGTCCGATGAGGAGATCGAAGGTTTGGACCGCATCGAGCACGGCGAAACCGGCTTCGACTTCGGCCTGGGCTATGAAGTCGCCGCGATCACCAGCCCCAAGGAGCCGCGTGCCGCCATCGTGCCTCCCAATGGCGTGGGCCGATTTTACGTGGTCGTCGAAGGCGCCAACAACGGCGACCTCCGGGACGCCTGGTCGGAGATGTGCAAGCCGAACGCGAACCCGGCCCCCGAGTTCAAGGCGATCTATCGCTATGTGACGACGGTGCAGGGCAATCGCTTCCAGTTCCGCGGCGGCGACCAGGAGGCGATGAAGGTCAATCTGCAGAAGTTGTTCGAGAATGCGCTCAAGCGGCCGCTGCGCGTCAAGATCGAAGCGTGACCATATAGCCC
>JACQFG010000396.1 GCA_016200155.1 Planctomycetota bacterium
AAACGAATACTGGTTTTCATCTCCCGTTAATCTCCGCGTCGCATATAATTAAACGAATGCAAACCCGCCCGCCGGAACCACCGCCCCTGCGATGACCATGCACTCGACTTCGACCATCACGAGCACGCCGCGGCTGTTGCCTGCCACGCCGATGCCGCTCGAACCGTTTGATTTTCATACGCCGACGCGCGTCGTGTTCGGCCCCGGCACGCTGCGCCGGCTGGGCGAACTCGCGCGCGAACTCGGCGATAACCGGGCTTTGCTCGTCACCGATCCGGGCCTCGAAGCTGCCGGACATCCGCAGCGGGCCCAGCAGTCCTTGCGCGACGCAGGGCTGGAAGTCTTCGTGTTCGATGACGTCGAGGAAAACCCCACCAGCCGGCACGTCGATCGCGGCGTCGCCTTTGCCCGCGATCTCGACATCGACCTCATCGTCTCCGTCGGTGGCGGCAGCGCCATGGACTGTGCCAAGGGCATCAACTTCCTGCTCACCAACGGCGGAACGATGGCCGATTATAAGGGCTTCGGCAAGGCCAAGAAGCCGATGTTGCCGTCCATCGGCGTGCCGACGACGTCGGGCACCGGCAGCGAAGCGCAGTCCTACGCCCTCATCGCCGACGAGAAGACGCACCTCAAGATGGCCTGCGGCGATCGCAAGGCCGCCTTCACCGCCGCCATCCTCGATCCGGAAGTGACGGTCACGCAGCCGACGAAGGTCACCGCCCTTACCGGCATCGACGCCCTGTCGCACGCCGTCGAATCCTACGTGACGACGAGGCGCAATCCGGTCTCGCAGATGTTCGCCCGCGAAGCCTGGAAGCTGCTCGAAGTGAACCTCGAGAAAGTGCTGCACCATCCAGGCGACCTGGAAGCGCGCGGCGCCATGCAGATGGGGGCGTTCCTGGCCGGCACTGCCATCGAGAACTCGATGCTCGGCGTCTGCCATGCCTGCGCCAATCCGCTGACCGCGCACTACGGCATCACGCACGGCCTGGCGATCGGCATCTTGTTGCCGCACGTCATCCGTTTCAATGCACAGACGGTGGGAGACTTGTATTGCGATCTGATTGAAGAATCGGGCTTGCGCAACGGCCACATCGACAGCGCGGCCGAGATTCTGGCAGAGCGTCTGTTCCACCTGATGCAGCTTGCGGAGTTGCCGACCAGCTTGGCCGAGTGCGGCGTCAGTCGCGGCATCCTGCCGCTGTTATCGGAAGAGGCGTCGCAGCAGTGGACTGCCCGCTTCAATCCCCGGCCCGTCGGCGAACGCGAAATCCTGGAAGTGTACGAAGCCGCGATGTAAGAACCCGTGGTGCGGGCGGCTCGCCTGCACATGACCGTGCAGGCGAGCCGCCTGCACCACGGAAGAACGGCATGCGACCTACTGCGGATCTTCCTGCTCGGCCGGCTCCGCAAGCCTTCGGCGATATTGCCGATTGAGGAGCTGGACCAGGCCTTCGCTGATATCCACGCCCGGCGCCACGAAGAACGGCAGCGATCCGCCTTGATCGAGGGCCGACATCTTGCGCGTGATGTTCGGGAACACGTCCAGTTGATCGGCTTGCGTGACGTCGCCGTACACGATCACCAGGTCGAGTCCGTGTTCGGCGGAATAGGTCTTGACGGCTTCACGCACATCCTTCCAAAGCTGGATCAGGTTCGCCTCCTGCTTTTTCCCGATGGTGGTGCGCGCCTCGCGATTGAGGTCTTCGAGATACCTGCGGGCGGTGATGATTTTTTCCTCGTAGAGTTCTTTCTTTTCCGCGGGCACTTCCCCCGCCTGCAGGGCCGTTTGCCATTTCGTCAGGTTGTCGGTCAGCTCTTTCGCCTCGGCTTGCAGGCGCTTGACCTGCTTGGTCAGATCATCCTTGGCCGCGTTGGCGCGGTCGTATTTGCCGAGGACGACGCCGATGTTGAAGACGGCAACTTTGGTCGTGCCGACTTTCGGCGAATTGGTCTTGTCGACCGAAACGGCGGTCCGGGCAGTCTGGGCAGACGCAGCAGAGACGGCAAACACGACGCCGATCATGGCGATGAACATCCGGTTCATGTCAGGATTCCTTTCCGGGGCGGGATTGATCTGCGAAAGCGAGGACGATCACGAAATCGCCGCGCGGGAATGTAGCAAGAACCACACGCGGAAACAACGCGGGCTTGATCCCTCAGTATTACGTCAATCAATGAACCACGGGGAACACGGGGAAAAACAAATTGGGGGGAGGTTGTGATTGCTGAGCAGTCCGTCCTATTGTGGAATGCCCGATTCTACTGCCGTTTCTTGAATTGCCCCCGTGTTCCCCGTGCCCCCCGTGGTTCTGTTGGCCCATTGCGCCTTTGCGTGAGCAAGAATTGCCCGGTCAGGCTGTACTCGCACAATTCCACTTCATCCGCCGTCCCCATGACGACAACCTCGCCGCCAGCGACGCCGCCTTCGGGGCCGAGATCGATGATCCAATCGCAGGCCGCGATCAGGTCGAGATGATGCTCGATGACGATGACGGTATTGCCGGCATCGACGAGCCGGCGGAAGACGCGGATCAGCCGGGCGACGTCGACGAAGTGCAGGCCGGTCGTCGGTTCGTCGAAGAGATAAAGCGTTTTGCCGGTCGAAGTTTTCGCCAACTCGGCGGCCAGCTTGACGCGCTGCGCTTCGCCGCCGGACAACGTGTTCGCCGGTTGGCCGAGCGCGAGGTAGCCCAGGCCGACCTCGTCGAGCGCGCGCAGTCCCCCCTGCATCATCGGCACATTCGTGAAGAACTCGCGAGCCTCGGCGATCGGCAACTCGAGCACGTCGGCGATCGACAAACCGCGATAATGCACTTCCAGCGTGGCGGCGTTGAAGCGTTTGCCCGCGCACACCGGGCACGGCACACGCAAATCGGGCATGAACGCGACCTCGATGCGCACGCTGCCGTGGCCGTGGCATTCCTCGCAGCGGCCGCCTTTCGTGTTGAAGCTGAAGCGGTTGGCCTTGTAGCCGCGAATCTTTGCCATGCGCGTCGCAGCAAAGAGCTTGCGGACTTCATCGAACAGGCCAATGTAGGTCGCGGGGCTGGAGCGCGACGATTTGCCGAGCGGCGTCTGATCGACTTCGAGGACCTTGTCGACCTGTTCGAGCCCATCAATGCGCTCGTGAGCGCCGGGCAGCGGCGCGACCAGGCCCAGATGTCGGCGCGCCGCGTTGACGAGGATATCACGGGCCAGCGAACTCTTGCCCGAGCCGCTCACGCCGGTCAGGCAGGTCCAGTGGCCAAGCGGGAACGCGACGGTGATGTTTTTCAGATTATGATGGCGCGCGCCGTGGATGTTTAGCCGCAACGCCGAAGGCGTGCGCGAGGGTTCGCGCGAACCCTCGCGCA
>JACQFG010000397.1 GCA_016200155.1 Planctomycetota bacterium
ATAGAGGGCCATGGCCTCGTAGGTCAGGCTTTCCAGCCTGACGCAGCCCACGAAAGCGCCAGGCTGGAAAGCCTGACCTGCTTTTGCGCTGTTTGCGTTTTTTCGCGGCAAATGCTAGCCGTGACTTCGGCCAGAAGCGTCGCCTGTTTTGACGGCATCGGGATGACCGCCGCCGAGCATGCCGTTCGTTGATTCGCCCGGCGGCGTCGCCAGCAGATCGGCCGGGGGTGGATGTTCGTGTGGGGCATCGTCGTGGGCCGTGCTCATCAGGTTCGCCCAGACGCGCCATTCCGGCACGTGGTACAGGATCGCCTTGACCGCCGCCATGATCGGCATCGCCAGGAACAGGCCGGTCGTGCCCCACACCAGCTCCCAGAACAAGCACGCCAGCATCACCGTCGTCGCGTTGAGGTCCATATTGCGGCCCATCAACAGCGGCACCACGAGATAGCCTTCGAGCACCACGACGACCCAGAACACGATCGTGACGACGATGGCGACGGCCGGGTTCTCGGAAAAGATGAACGCATCGAGGAAGGGCGGAATGCTGGCGAGGACCGGGCCGAAATACGGGATGTAGTTGAGGATCGCAAGCAAAACGGCCCAGGTCAACGCCTGGCTCAAACCGCAGAAGTAGTACACCAGAAACATGATGAGGGCCAGGCCGAGGTTGATGATGGTGCGCCACACGAGATAGATGCGCACCTGCTTGGCCATCTCGAACAGAACCGCGGTTGCCTTGTCTTGCACTTCCTCGCTGGGTCCGAAGATTGCCACCGCACGCCGCGCCAGCATCCTTCCTTCGAGCAAGACGAAGAAGGTGATGAAGAGCATGACGACGAGTTGCCATGTCCAGCTGGCGGCGTACTTGCCGCCTTCGCGCACGAGGTAGGGCCCGGCCTCAGCCACATAGCGGAAGAAGCCAATGTCGGCGATCTTCTCGGGGTTCTTCGGAAATACTTCAGCGTCCGGCTCGACGGGACTGAATTTTTCCAGCTTGTTGCGAAAGTCGTTGTACGTCTTGAGGACCTTCTCTTCACTGGAAACCTGCGCGACGATGCGTGTCAGCGACGCGGAAAAGATTGCCGTGATGAGGACGTTGGCGAGGACCAGGCCGACAACGACCACAATGCAGGCGATGCCCCAGCGGATCTTGAAGGTCGTGTGCAGCCACCACGCCGCCGGGCCGAGCACCGTGGCGAGCATCAGCGCGACCAGCATCGGCACGATCACCGATTCACCCAGCCGCAGCGCGACGACGCCCGCCAGAAACAGCAAAACACTCAGGCCGATGCGCCCGGCCGTGGTCAATGGCAACATGTAGGGGTCTCAGCGTCAGAGCCTGAAGCGTGAGCGAGGGATTCCTTCGCCTACGCTTCAGGCTCTGACGGCAACATTATTTTCCATGCTGTAGTATTGCCGCTTGCAGCGTATTGTGCAACAGCATTGTAATCGTCATCGGCCCGACGCCCCCCGGCACTGGCGTAATAGCCGACGCAATCTCCTTGACACCGTCAAAATCGACGTCGCCGACGGGCTGCTTGCGGTCCGGCACGCGGTTGATGCCGACGTCGACGACCACCGCTCCCGGACGAATCATATCTTTCTTCAGGAAAAACGCTTGCCCGATGGCGACCACGACGATGTCGGCCTGCCTCGTGATGGCGGCGATGTCCCGGCTCTTGCTGTGGCAGACGGTGACGGTCGCGTTGCCTGGCTCCCCTTTTTGCAGCAGCAACATCGCCAGCGGTTTGCCGACGATGTTGCTGCGGCCCACGATCACGACATGCTGCCCCTCGATGCGGATGTTGTTGCGGATCAGGATCTGCTGCACACCCGCCGGCGTACACGGCACAAAGCGCGGCTGGCCCGACATCAAGAGCCCGAGGCTCTCCGGGCCGAAGCCGTCGACGTCCTTGAGCGGAGCAACGGCAGCGACGATCGCCGGCTCGTCGATCTGCTTGGGCAACGGCAACTGCACGAGGATGCCGCTGACGTGGGCATCGCAGTTCAGCTCCTCGATCAGCTTGAGCAGATTTTCCTGCGTCGTGTCGGTGGGGAGTTGATGCAGCCAGCTTTCCATGCCGACGGTCTCGCAAGCCTTGCGTTTGTTGCGGACGTAAACCTGGCTGCCGGGATTGTCGCCGACGATGACGGCCGCGAGGCCCGGGCGATAGCCGTGCTTGGCCGTGAAGTCGGCAACGCGGACGGCGATCTCCGCTTGCATCGTCTGCGCCAGGGCTTTGCCGTCGAGGATTTGCATCATGATGAATGAAATTTGGCGAGCCGAGCCCCGTGAGGGGCTGGTTGCCGTCGACAACCGGCCCCTCACGGGGCTCGGCTCGCCGGGTCACTCCAGCTTTTTTATCAGTTCCGGCAGCATCGTCCCAGAGGGGCCGAGCAAGAGCACGTCAACGCGGCTGCTGGCGGCGGACGGCTGCAGGTTGGCCTCGATGACGTCAGCGCCTTCCATGCGGGCGACGTCGATCAGCCCGGCCGCGGGGTAGACGATCGCGCTGGTGCCGACGACCAGGAAGCAATCGCAGGTCTGCACGGCATCGACCGCGCGCTGCCACACGTCCTCGGGCAGCGCTTCCTCGAACCAGACGACGTCGGGACGCAGCATTCCGTCGCACTTCTCGCAGCGCGGCAGGTCGGCGAGCGGTTCGATACCGCGATCGGTGACACGTTCGCAGACGACGCAGCGAACGCGTCGCAGTCCGCCGTGGATTTCGAGCACATTCCGGCTGCCGGCGGCTTGATGAAGCCCGTCGACGTTCTGCGTGACGAGCGTGAAGCCGGGGCCGAGACGCTGTTCCAGGGCGACGAGAGCGAGGTGCCCCGGGTTGGGTGCTACGGTTGCGAGGTTGGCGCGGCGCAGGTTGTAGAAGCGCCAGACAAGGGCAGGGTCGCGCTCGAAGGCGCGCGGAGTGGCCACGTCCTCGACGCGCTGGCCTTCCCAGAGCCCGCCGGCGCCGCGGAAGGTCGCCAGCCCGCTCTCCGCGGAGATGCCGGCCCCCGTCAGCACGGCGACTCTTTTCGCCGGACGTAACAGGCGCGCAGCCCGGTCCAGGGCATCGTCGTCGGCCGGCGCCATGGCGTCACTCCTTGATGCCGGTATCGCCGGGAAACTGCGGCGGCTTGGACGCGGGATAATCGTCGTCATAGCCGCTGTACCGGCGCGGCGACCGATCCTCTTCGATCGCCTCGGAGGCGAATCGTCCGGCAAACGCGTCGCGCGCCGACTTGACGGTCAGCAGGATGACGATCGGCGTGCAGAATGCCAGCGGGATGCCGAAGGCCAGCAGCAGGCCGACCACTTTCCCGGCCGCCATGGCCGCGCCCATGCCGGCCGGCGCCCCCGCCTGTCCGGGACCTCCTATGCGCAGTTGCTCTTGCACGATCCGATCGGTGACCGGCATGACGATCACGATCTGATACGTCTGCAAGGCAATCGTGGATAACAAAATCCCCGCACACGCTCCATACGCCGCAAAGCGCGCGATCTGGCTCAGCCAGAAAACGCCGAGCCCCGCGCCGATGAACGTGAGGGCGAAAAGAATATTGAGGGCGATGTTGCCCATCGAGACGATCTGGTGTCCGGGCGCCTCCTTGTCGAGGGCGGCCTGGAGTCCGAGGTGATCGGGGCCCTGGGCGGCCATGCCCACGCCGGTGAAGATGCCGCCGCAGGCGCCGCAGATGAGCAGCAACCCGCCGTAGACGAACATAATGACGGCCGCCGTGATGACGGACCCCGGAGTTCGGGCAATCTGAGCCATGACGAATCCACCTCGATCTTTCTTGTTAGACGGAGTCCCTTGCTTGCGCTGCGGGCTCGTATTCGCCACGACCCAGGCGCGTCAGGTGGGCCGGGTCGTGAATGCGGTGTCCGCGGGAAGCGCGGCCGGCGCGGCGGGCTTCTCCTCGGCCGGCGGCGGAACCGTCGGCTCCGGCGTGACGAATGCGGCGGTCGCACGCGCCGACGTCAGCAGGAAGTACACCGCGACGGCGACGGCCAGTTGCAGGACGGCTGCCACGCCCAGGATCGACATGCCCCACGCGACCGTGAAGGCGTCCACATCGCCCGGCGCTCCCGACCCGCCCGCGGGGACCGGCGGATGAAAGCGGAAGAACCGCTCCTGCGCCGGCGCGATGGTGAACATGATATAGGCAACCGTGACGAACACCACCAGCAGTTTGAGCAGCGTCGACAGGATTGCCAGCCTGCGTGCCCGCCGGCGCAACCGCCACAGACCGCGGGCCGTTGCCAGTTGCCCCAGGCCGATCAGTGCGTGAAAGCTCGTGAACGCAATGACCGCATCGACATAGCCGGGGACATAGCGCGCCAGGAAGCGCGACAGGGCAGCGGGATTCTCCGGCCCGACGGCGGCCCCCGGATCGGGGAGCAGCGCGCTGACGGCCGCGAAACCGCCGCCGCACGCTCCGACCAGAGAGAGAAAGCCGTCGATGACCAGAATACAGCCCGCACCGGCGACGACCCCGGGGACCGTTGGCTTGTGGGACATGGTATGGCCGCTTGAGATGGCTTGAGGATACCCGACCCGCCGCCGACTTGCAAGCGAATCCTTGATCAGGTCCCCCGTAGGGACAAGCGGCCCGCTTGTCCCTGTTGCCAGGACAAGCGAGCCGCTTGACCCCACGGCAAGTCCGCGGCTGCTCCCTCGTCATCTTCCTGGCCGAGGGATCATCGCGAAGACGATCTCGATCATGCCCAGAAAGATGCCGAAGAACAGGATCACGATCAGCATGCCATAGACGATCATCGACCACGGGTCGCCGGGACGGACCGCGCTCAGCACGCTGGCGCGCTGATCGGTCCACACCAGCTTCGGCGAGAAGCGGAGCTGAAAGTTCTTTTGGTCGTTGCGCACGATGTCGCGATGATGGCCCGCGGCGTCCTTGGTCCAGAGCGTCACGTCCGCTTTCGTCCGGCCGATCACAATCCATTCGGATGAGAAACAGAGCGGATCGTCTGCGCTGGGTTTGAAAGCCAGCGTTTCGGTCACGAGATTCAGCCTGCGCGCTGTTTGTTCGAGCACGCTGGTCAGGTCGAGGTGCCGGTTTGACGTGTGAAAGCAGACGACGCCGTCCGGGGCCAATTTCTGGAAATAGAGATCCAGAGCTTCCTGCGTGAGAAGATGGCTGGGGATCGAGTTCGAGCTGGTTGCGTCGATGAAGATGACGTGATAAAAGCTTTCGCAGCGCGCTTTGGTCAGGCTGCGCCGGGCGTCGCCGGGAATGATCCGAGCGAGAGCGCCGCGCTGCTGGGCCGACTGGAAATAATGGAATACCGGCGTCTTGGCCCCAGCAGGTGTGTTCGTCGAAAGTTCGATGATCGCCGGATCGAGTTCGTAGGCGTCCACCCATTGATAGGGCCGCGCGTACGTGAAGAGGGTGCCGGCGCCGAGACCGACGCACGCATACGGCGGCTCGGCCCAGAACGTCGTGGCCGGCGCGATCAGCCCCGGATTCGCCATCATGCCGATGAGTGAGGCGGCAACGCGAACGTCTTCCTTGGTGCTATCCCGGTTGCGGCGGAGCCAATCGCCCGGCTCACGAGGATTCAACCCAGGCGGCGGCTTGAACGCCTCCATGTTGCTCATCACGAGTCCGACCGGGCCTTTGCGGTGGTAGTAGGTTGTCGGATAGCGCAGCAATTCAGCCGGTTCGGTGATGCATGCCCCGTGGTGCGTCGTGCCGTGCAGCAGCGTGCGTTGGGTGAGACGCGACGGCAGCGGCTTGCCGTCCCCCATGTTGCCGACCCACGGGATCACCTGCTTGCGTTCCTCGACGCGCAGGATGCCGAAGGGCGTGCGCCGCTGGACGATCCACGTTGCTTCACGACGGTGGACGTCCTGCCCGATCCAGCACAGCGCGACGACCGCGGTCAACGCGAGGCCAAATCGCAGGGGGCGAAGGAACAGGAACGACGCGCCAGCCAGGGCCAGGACCAGCGGAAAGTCCGACAAAAGCGGGTCTGCCATGTTTCGAACACGAAAGCGCAGGAGCAGCACGACGCCGACAAAGACGGCGGCGGCCATGCCAAGGACGACATCAAAGCCGCGCGCGATCCATGTCGGCCAGGGGGACGCCGATGCCGGGTCATCCTTCTTTTTCGGGAAGAGCGCCAAGCAAAGAAGCCAATCGCTCAAGCCGTGCGGCGCCCAGCCGGCGCGGAGCGTGCAGGCCAGGGCGGCCAGCAGCGAGTACTCCATGTGATCGCGGCGAAAGATCAGGGGCGCCAGGAAGAGCTGGAACAACCCGCCGACCAGGCCGCCGATCCCGATCCACGAAAAATAGGTCGTCAGCGCCGGCGCCGCCGGGCGATCTTCCGCCAGCATCCCCAGGCAGAGCCGAACGCTCAGGTAAAAGCTGCCCAGGTAGATCAACAGCAAGCCCGGCTGCAGTCCGCCCCGCGTCAGGAGGTTCCCTTGCACGAACACGAGCACCAGCACCGAGAGCGGTTGCAGCACCCAGACCCACGTGAACGGTACGAGCATCAGCATCGCGAAGAACCAGCACCAGGCGAACATCATCATGACGTCGTCATCACGGCGAAACTCGTTGACGTTCATCAGCACGACGCCGAGGATGCAGAGCACGAACGCCATGGCGGCGCCGAGCAAGATTTGCCAGATCAGCTTGACGGCGAGGTTGCCGTAGGCCAGCAGCTCGAAGCGAGCGAAGGCCTGGCAGAAGGCGATGAGATAGAGGGCGAGCGGCAGGGTCCAGAGGATCGGCGTCGGCGCGACGTCGAGCGTGAGAAAATCGGTGACGCCCATGAGCAGGCCGACGGGGAGCGCCGCCGCGAACAGCCAGTAAAGCCGGCGCGTCACGGTCGCCGGCCCGCGCCCGATCAGCGTTGGCACCAGCGGGGCGTCGGCATCGGTCGGCGGCGGCGCGGGCTCCAGCTCCGGATTGCGCGGCGATCGCCAGGCGCACAGCGCCGTGAGGAACAGCATCACGCCCAGCGCCGTCACCGCCAGCTTCCACGACATCCACTGGGCCGCCAGCGGCGCGACCGGCTCGATCATCACCGGATAGATTACCAGGGCCGCCAGTCCGCCCAGGTTGCTCGCCACCATCAGAAAATACGGGTCCGAGGCGCGCGGATGGTCCACATGGGCAAACCAGCGGTGCACCAGCGGGCTCACCGCCGACAACGCAAAGAACGGCACCCCCATCACCACGATCAGCAAGCACAGCGTCGTGACGATCGGCCAATCCTCGAGGCGCGTCAGCCGCGGCGTGAGTTCGACCAGAAACCGTTCCCCGAAGATGCCGGCAAAGCATAGCGTCACCGCGACCATCATCAGCATCATGTGCAGCCATGGCTGCCAGCGCAGGCCGCGATAGCGATGCAGAAGACTTGCGTAGACGTACCCCGCCAGCAAGGTAGCCTGGAAGAACACCAGGCACGCATTCCACGCCACCGGGTTGCCGCCCAGGTGAGGCAAGAGCGTCCGCCCCACCATCGGCTGCACGACGAACAACAGCGCCGAGCTGAGGAACAGCGCGAATCCAAACAGCAACGGCGACCACATGGCGGCAAGCGCGGACATGCATCGGCCTCTCGCCGCTTGCGGCTTAGCGTTCGCCTGGCGCCTCGCGAACGCTACGCCGCAAGCGGCCAAAACCAGAAAATGACTCCTGCCTGACCGTTACAAGTTACGAGATAATCTCGCAACTTGCAACTTGCAACCTGCATCTCCTATGTTAATCCCTGTTCTCACACCTTCCGCATTCATGGGAGCTCCACCATGGCCCGCTTCTGTATCCTCGCCGCGTGCAGTCTCTTCATCGCCGTCCCGCAAGGTTTCGCTCAGGACCTGCCCGCGTCCTACATCAAGGACAACTACACGCGCCGCACCTACAAGATCCCCGTGCGCGACGGCGTCAAGCTGCACACCATCGTCTACTCACCCAAGGACCAGTCGCAAACCTATCCCATCATCATGACGCGCACGCCCTACAGCATCTCCCCCTACGAGGAAAACATCCACCGCTTCTCGCTCGGCCCCAACAAGCACTTCGTCAAGGAAGGCTACATCTTCGTCTACCAGGACGTCCGCGGCCGATACATGTCCGAAGGCGCCTACGCCAACATGCGGCCCCAGCTCCAAAGGAAGGGCGGCCCCAAGGACATCGACGAAAGCACCGACACCTACGACTCGATCGATTTCCTCGTCAAGAAAGTGCCCAACAACAACGGCAAGGTCGGCCTGTTCGGCATCTCGTATCCCGGTTTCTACACGTCGGCCGGCATGATCAACGCCCACCCCGCCCTCAAGGCCGCCTCGCCGCAGGCCCCGATCGCCGACTGGTTCTTCGACGACTTCTTCCATCACGGCGCCTTCTTCCTCTCGCACGCCTTCCCGTTCTTCGATCGCTTCGGCGACCCGCGCGGCCCCGAACTGACGATGCAACGACGGCAATCTCCGAATTACGGCACGGATGACGGCTACAAGTTCTTCCTCGACATCGGCCCGCTTAAGAACGTCAATCCGCGCTACTACAAGGACAAGATCACCTTCTGGAACGAGATGATGGACCATCCGACCTACGACAAGTTTTGGCAAGACCGCAATCTGCTGCCGCACCTCAAGAAGGTCGCTCCCGCCGTGATGACGGTCGGCGGCTGGTTCGACGCCGAGGACCTTTACGGCACCTTCCGCACCTATCAGGCGATCGAAAAGCAAAATCCGGGTATTTTCAACGTGCTGGTGTGCGGCCCGTGGGCGCACGGCCAATGGTCGAACGCCAGCGCGACAAGCCTGGGCTACGTCAACTTCGGCGCCGACACCGCGGCGTTCTTTCAAAAGGAGATCGAGCTGCCGTTCTTCAACCACTTCCTCAAGGGCAAGGGCGAGCACGGCTTGCCGGAGGCGTATGTTTTCGAGACGGGCGCCAATCAATGGCGCAAGTTCGACAAGTGGCCGCCGACGACGGTCAAGGAGCAAATCTTCTACCTGCGTGCCAAGGGCAAGCTCTCGACGGAGGCGCCGGGCGACAAGGACGACTTCGATAGCTTCGTCAGCGACCCGAACAAGCCGGTGCCGACGTGCGAGCGCATCGCCTTCGGCATGCCGCAGGCGTATATGACCGACGACATGCGTTATGCGTCGAGGCGGCCCGACGTGTTGACGTACCAGACCGGCGTGCTCACCAAGGACCTGACGCTCGCCGGGCCGTTGCAGGCCGAGCTGCGCGTCGCCACCACGGGGACCGACGCCGACTGGGTCGTCAAGATCATCGACGTCTTTCCGGACGATGACCCGGCGAAGTCCGCCGGCAAGCCGATGGGCGGCTATCAGATGCACGTCCGCAGCGAGATCATTCGCGGCCGATACCGCAAGAGCTTCGAGACGCCCGAGCCGTTCAAGCCGAACGAGCCGGCGACGATCAAGTTGACGCTGCAGGACGTGCTGCACACATTCAAGAAGGGACACCGCGTGATGGTGCAGGTGCACAGCACGTGGTTCCCGCTGGCCGACCGCAATCCGCAGAAGTATGTGCCGAACATCTTTTTCGCCAACGAAGAGGACTTCACGCCGGCGACGCACCGGGTGTACCGTTCGGCGGAGATGCCGAGTAAGATATCGGTGGGCGTGTTGTCCAAAGAATAACAATGACGAGCCCGCAGCGC
>JACQFG010000403.1 GCA_016200155.1 Planctomycetota bacterium
CGCATGCACCGCCGCCTTGACCGCATCCTCGAGCGCGATCGGCTGAGCCGTCAATCCTTCCGGGCCATACAGCGTGGCGGCGTCGCGATAGACCACCGCAATCCGGTCGTCGCCCAGCACACGGCGATAGATCGGCAGAAAGATGCGGCTCGCGAACTCGATGCCCTGCATGCACGCCTGCCAGCCGTCGTAGTCGCAGCCAACCTTCTCGGGCGTGCCGATCTTGACGATGTGCGTCGCGAACCCAGCCGGGCCGCGAATCTCCACGCGCAGGATGACCTTCTCGAGCGACGGCTCGCTGGTGTAGCCGGTGTAGCAGTACGACACCGTGATGGCGCGCGGCGATCCGTCGGCAAACAGCGCGTGCAGCTCCGGCGTCAACGCGGCTTGCAAGTCCTCGGATACCTTGTGCGCCGCCTGACCGACGAACTCCAGCGTTGGTTTCGTGTCCATGGCGTTTACCCGATGTAGGTCAGGCTTTCCAGCCTGACGTCAGGCTAGAAAGCCTGACCTACTTCAACGATTCCAGCGGCCGCAGGCGCATGGCGCTGAATGCGGGGATGAAGCCGCCGATGGCGCCCATCAGGAGCGTGAAGATCAGGCCGACCATCAGGACGCCGAGATTGAAGGTGAGCTGCAAGACGACGGTCTTGCCCCCGCCGCCGGCCCCGCTGCTGATGATGCTCGTCACGGTGCGTCCGTCGAAGATCAGATAGGCGAGGACGCAGCCGAGCACGCCGCCGAGGATGGCGATGATCATCGATTCGAACTGGAACGACAGCAAGATCTGCCAGCGGCGATAGCCCATCAGGCGCAGGACGCCGATGTCCTTGCTGCGCTGACTTATTGCGGCGTACATCGTGTTCATGATGCCGAGCACGCCGCCGATCGCCATGATGAAGGCGACGACATAGCTGGCGACGCTGAACTGCCGGCTGGTGTCGCTCATCTTGGCGTAGTATTCGCGCTCCGTGTAAGCCTGAAAGTTGCGCTCGATCTTGACATCCTTGAGCGCCTTGACTGCGGCTTTCATTTTCTCGGGCGTGGCGTTCTTGATGCGCACGACATAGGAGCAGTACGAATTCTCGCGGCCGAAGTTCTGCTGGACGTGCAGATCGCGGGTCCAGATTTCCGAGCTGAACGAGGCGCTCCCCTCGGCCATGATGCCGACGACGACCCATTTGCGATCGCCGAGCTTGAGGGTGTCGCCGAGTTCGACGATCGGCTTGCCCAGGTCGGCCCCGAAAGCGCGGGCGACGCCGTGGCCGAGGACGACCTCCAGCGCGGTTTCGCCGCCTTCGATCCGGCGCACGCCGCTGGCGCTGGGCCATGCGCCGACGCCAAGTTCGACGTTGTGAAGCGTCGCGGCGAGCGGCATGTTGTCGAGGCCGCGCAGTTGCACGAAGCGGCGCGGTCGGGCGCCGGGCGGTGGATCGGGGACCAGGTACATGACGACGACGTAGACTTCCTTGACGAAGAGCTCGATCTGGTCCTGGATGTCGCCGGGGAGCTGTTTGAGGCTGAAGTTGGCGAGGCTGCTGAAGGCCTCGTCGGTGGCGCCGTCGGAGAGGATCATGATGTTGCCGGGATGCCCGCTCGATTCGATCAGGCGGTCCATGCCCTTGACGAACGAGAGCATGAACGTCAACAGGCCGGTGACGAGCGTGAACGCGAGGGCGGTGACGAGCGTCGTCTTCCAGCGATTCTGCAGGTTGCGGATGTTGTAAACGAGCGGGACCTTGGTGATCGGTGTGAGGTAAAGCAGGATCGGCAGGATCGCGAGAAACAATAACGCAATGCCGACGAGCGCCCACACCGCGAGCGCGGGATGCTCGACGAGCCAGTTCAGGAACGGATTGCGAAACGTGCGCATCAGTGTACCCTGATTGCCGCGTCGAATTTTCGTGGTGCGGGCGGCTCGCCTGCACATGTCGCACGTCGATTGAAGGGACGTGCAGGCAAGCCGCCCGCACCACGAAAATTCGCGTATCCCATTTTGAATCACCGTCCAGCCATTGTCCTCAAGACCTAGCGCTCGCGTGGCGCCATGCGAGCGCTAAAGCCGCAAGCGGCAGAAGTCACGTCACCTTCGAGAACACTTCCGATACCTTCACCGATCGCGCCGTCCAGGCGGGGATCGCGCTGCCGACGAATGCGGTCATGGACCCGATGGCCAGGCCCCACAGCAGGGACGCCTCGGGTATGCGGAACACGGGGAAGAAGCCGATGCGGAACGGGATGCCGCCCCACTTCAGGTTGAAGAACGCGAATGTCGCCCCTGCCGCCAGCAGGCCGGCCACGGCTCCGACGAGCACCGCCTCGCCCAATATCAGAAAGAAGATCTGGTTGGGCCGATAGCCGAGCACCTTGAGCACCGCCATCTCGCTGCGGCGTTCTCTTACCGTGATGCTGATCGCGTTGGCCATCACGAGCGCCATGACGATGAGCATGCCTGGGACGAGGCCATACTTCATGGCGATGAGGATGTCGCGGTAGGCTTCGAGAAACCCGCCGATCAGCGACGACGCGGTTTCGCACTTGACGGGGCGGCTGAACATCTTCGAGTCCTCGATGATGCCGCCGACCTTGTCG
This sequence comes from Planctomycetota bacterium, assembly GCA_016200155.1. Classification (GTDB taxonomy): domain Bacteria; phylum Planctomycetota; class Planctomycetia; order Gemmatales; family Gemmataceae; genus SIAQ01. The sequence goes on from JACQFG010000403.1 coordinate 2,593, forward strand.
AACATGGCGCGATCGCCGACGCGGATCCAGATCAGGTTGAGCCGCTTGTCCGCGAGCGGATGCGGGTAGTTGTTATGAGTCGCCTTGTACAGGTCGAACTGCTTGTTGAAGTAGTCCATGCGCATGATGGCGCTGGCGTTATATCTGCCGTCGGGCAGGACGCCGGCAATCTCGAAATCGAGGTCGATCCCCTTGTAGTTGATGCTCGTCAGCTTGAAGCGATCGCCCACTTTCTTGTCCAGCGCCTTGAGTTTATCGACGCCGAGCAAGCAGGCTTGCGGCTTCTCCTTGAGGGCCGCCACCAGCTTCGGATCGAGGTCTTGCAGGTCGTCCATCATTGGAATGATCTGGTCAGGCTCCATCACGAAGAAAAAGAGGATCGTGTCAGGCGTGATGTTCTTCGGATCGGTCGTGCCGCCGTAGAACGACCA
>JACQFG010000050.1 GCA_016200155.1 Planctomycetota bacterium
CGTCGGCGAGGATTGCCTCGAGCAAACGAGCACGCTGGACAAGGCCGGCTTGCAGGCGATCGCTTTCCTGCGGCGCGATGACGAGGGGGAAAGGGTCGAGTTGCCAGGGGCGATCCATGCCGCGCGGGTCGCCGTAGACGTTATAGGTGACGCCGTTCTCGCGGATGAGTTGCTGGGCCTCGCGCCAGCGCTGCGTGAACTCGTCGAGGCCGATTGCGTCGAGCCCCTGAGTGAACGTCTGCCAGTGCGGTCGCAGCACGCCGGCCGAATCGCGCAGCTCATCATACGCCGCCACGACGCCGGCGTAATCGCTCAGCACGCCGGCAGGTGCGGCGTCGCTCTCAAAGGGGGTGATCGTGCTCATGCGGGAAGTCATGTCGCGGACAAACGTTTCCGGGCCGGCGCTGTACCGTTCATGATATCAGAATCGCCGCGCGGCGTGTCGCGGCCGGCCTCGACCAGCGGCCCCGTCGCCGGCGGAGCGTGCCGCAGGTCCAGCGTCAACGGCATCTCCGGATGCACCTCGGCGGCGGGGGCCGGCATCGCGCCGGGCGTGTGCCCGATCGCCAAGAACCGCGAGATCCGCCGGCCTTCCGCCTCGTTCGCATTGACCGGGAAGGTGTCGTACGATAGGCCCCCCGGATGCGCCACGTGATAGACGCAACCGCCGAGCGAACGCTGCATCCACCGATCGAACAGGTCGAACACCAGCGGCGCGTGCGCCGGAATCGTCGGATGCAGGCACGACGGCGGCTGCCACGCGCGATAGCGAACGCCCGCCACATATTCGCCGACAACGCCCGTCGGATGCAGCGGCACCGCACGACCGTTGCAAGTGATCACGTGCCGCGGATCGACGAGGCCGCGCACCTTCACCTCGACGCGCTCGAGCGACGAATCGACGTAGCGTGCCGTACCGCCGGCGACCGTCTCTTCGCCGAGCACGTGCCACGGCTCGATCGCTTGCCGAAGCTCCAGGTGAACGCCGTCGCGCGTGATGCTGCCCAGCAACGGAAAGCGAAACTCGTGATGTGGCGCGAACCACTCATCGCGAAACGCATAGCCCGCCCCGCGCAATTCCTCAAGCACGTCGCGAAAATCCTGCGCGATGAAGTGCGGCAACATCCAGCGATCGTGAAGCTGCGTTCCCCAGCGCACCAGCTTGTCACGATAGGGCTCATTCCAGAAACGTGCTACCAACCCGCGCATCAGGAGCTGCTGCACCAGGCTCATGCGCGGGTGGGGCGGCATCTCGAAGGCGCGGAACTCGACCAGCCCGAGCCGGCCGCTCGCCGAATCGGGGGAGTAGAGCTTGTCGATGCACCACTCGGCCCGATGCGTGTTGCCAGTGACATCGATCAGCAAGTTGCGGAAGATGCGATCGACGAGCCAGGGGGGAATTGCAGATTGCAAATTGCAGATTGCAGATTGCCTCGACAAATCTGCAATTTGCAATTTGCAATCTGAAATCGGCTCCGGGATCTGCTGGAAGGCCAGGTCGAGTTCGTGGAGGCTGTCGTTGCGGGCTTCGTCGACGCGCGGGGCCTGGCTGGTGGGGCCGAGGAACAGGCCGCTGAAGAGGTAGGAGAGGGACGGATGGTTGTGCCAGTAGCCGATGAGGCTGCGCAGGAGGTCAGGCCGGCGCAGGATCGGGCTGTCGGCCGGGGTCGGTCCGCCCAGGACGATATGGTTGCCGCCGCCGGTGCCGCTGTGGCGTCCGTCGAGCATGAACTTCTCGGCACACAGGCGCGACTGGCGGGCTTCCTCGTAGAGAGTCGTGGTGTTGTGGACCAGCTCGCTCCAGGTGACGGCGGGATGAACGTTGACCTCAATGACGCCGGGGTCAGGCGTCACCTTGAAGTGCTGCAGGCGCGGATCGAACGGCGGCGCATATCCTTCGATCATCACCGGCATGTGCAGCGCCTTGGCCGTCGCCTCGACCGCGGCGACCAGATCGATGTAATCCTCCGCATCGCGCTGCGGCGGCATGAACACGTAGAGCCGACCCCCGCGCGGCTCGACGCATAGCGCCGTCCGAATCGTGCTATCGTAGAGGTCTCGCTCCGCGAGACCTGTATCTGACCCGCGTCGATCTCCGCGCCGCACATACCGCTGAAACATCTGAGCCTTCGTCGGCAACGGCCCGCGCTCCTGCCACGGATCCGTCTCGATCACCACATCACGCTCTCCGGGCGCCTCCCACGGCAACGAATCGAGCGGCAGACGATAGCCCATCGGCGAATCGCCCGGCAGCAAGAACATGTGCTCCTGCCGCAGCAGCCATGCTCCACTCTGCCAGCCTACTCCGGTCGCTGACGCTCCCGGCTCGCCAACAGACCGACGCAACGGCAACGCATAGCCGACCGGCGTCCGCAGGCCTTGCTCGAAAACTTTCGCCAGGCGGGCCCGCTCCTCGGCATCATCGAGATTGTTCTTCAGCGGATTGACATTGCCCGGCAGCCGGCGTTCCTTCCACAGGTAATACCACGTATCCTCGAAACCAGCAATCGCGTGGGCCGGATCGACCGCGAGCCGTTTCGCGAGATCGCTGATGAACGCCTGGGCATCGTCGGGGCCGTAGCCGTAATCGCGGCCGTCCTCGGCAACCAGGTGCGGCTCGGTCCACAGCGCGATGCCGTCCTTGCGCCACCAGCAGCCATACGCCCAGCGCGGCAGCGACTCGCCGGGGTACCACTTGCCCTGGCCTAAGTGCAGCAGGCCCCCCGGCGCGAAACGATCGCGCAGCCGGCGCAGGAGCATGTCGGCGCGCAGCCGCTTGGTTTCGCCGAAGGCCGTCGTGTTCCATTGCGGGTCGTCGCGATCGTCGATGCCGACAAACGTCGGTTCGCCGCCCATGGTCAGGCGGACATCGTGCGCCGCAAGATCGGCGTCCACCGCTTGTCCAAGCCGATCGATCGCTTGCCATTGCTCATCGGTGTAGGGCTTGGTGACGCGCGGCGTCTCGATGATGCGCCGGACCGACATGGCGAAATGAAAATCGGCGCCAACCTCGTCGGTCTCGCTTTTCTTGTCGAAGGTGAAGGAGCCGCTGATTGGCGCCGCGGTTTGCGGATCGGCAGTGCAAGCCAGCGGGATGTGCCCCTCGCCGGCAAGCAGGCCCGAAGTCGGATCGAGTCCGATCCAGCCCGCCCCCGGCAGAAACACCTCGGCCCAGGCGTGCAGGTCCGTGAAGTCGCGATCCGGCCCCGACGGGCCATCGAGCGCAGCCACATCCGCCGTGAGCTGGATCAGATACCCCGACACAAATCGCGCCGCCAGCCCCAGATGCCGCAGCAATTGCACCAAAAGCCACGCCGAGTCCCGGCACGAGCCGCGCCGCTTCGTCAGCGATTCCTCGCACGTCTGCACGCCCGGCTCCATGCGGATGATGTAGCGAATCTCCTTGTGCAGCCGATGATTGACCTCGACGAGAAAATCATTCATCTGCATTTTGTCGCGGCGCATCTCGCCGACGAGTGCGGTCAACTTCGGTCCAGCTTCCTTGATCTCCAGGTACGGATGCAACTCGACGGCGATCGCATCCTGGTAGCGAAACGGATAGGTGGTTGCATACTCCTCGATGAAGAAGTCGAACGGATTGATCGCAACCATCTCGGCGACGAGATCGACCTCGACGACGAGGTCGCGCGTCGGGTCCGGAAAAACGAGCCGGGCCAGGTAGTTGCTGTACGGGTCCTGCTGCCAGTTGAAGAACTGCTTGCCCGGCTGCACCTTCAGCGAGTAGCTCAGGATCGGCGTGCGGCAATGCGGCGCCGGTCGCAGCCGGATGACCTGCGGCAACAGCGTCACCGCGCGGTCATAGTGGTACTCGGTCCGATGATGCAGCGCCACCTGAATCGACATGCGAACTCCGGGCAAGGCGACTCTCGTCGCAATGAACTGGGGTGATCCCATGAATCGGCAGTACATGCCGATTCACGGGGTGGTCAAATGAACGTCAAGTTTCTGCCCAAGCGCCTCTGCCCATTTGTGAAGTGTCGCCAGCGTTGGATTCAACACCTTGCCCGTCTCCAGGCGTGATAATGCCGGTGCATCGATGCACATTCGGTCGGCGACCTCCGCCAACGTGAGGCCCTGGCTTTCGCGTGCAGCCTTGAAACCGGCCAACAGTTCCAGGATGGCGGCGAAGCTCTGCGGATTGACCGATTCGGCCTGGCGCGGGCGAATCGGATGCGCCGCGTGCTGTTGGCGAATCGCTGCTTCCTCGATTCGTTGCTCTGGCGTTCGCATCGGTTTCGTCGCCGGCTTCATGGCGTCAGTCCTTGGGTTCGGGAACCTCGTAGGCCGTGATCGGGCGAAGGATCAGGGGATCCGCGAGATTCAGGATTTCGAAGACGACCGCGATATACCGGCCGGTAATGGTCGTTCCAAAGGCAATCGGCCGCCCCGAGGAATCACTCAGGTCGAACGTCGTGTCGTCCTCGAAGAGCGCCGACTCAACTTCGTCCGGCGTCAACCCATGCTCCACAACATGCGCGGTGTTGCTCCCCTCATCCGTCGGGTCGTCCCAATCGATCAAGGCATCGCGCAAGTTCATGCGTCCGCCGTTCGCCCGATATTTTGTAGTTTAACGCAATTGTATTGCAATGCAAATAGATAAAATGCCTAATCCAATCACGCTTGGCCCTGGCCTTGCAACATCTCCATCACGCGCTGCTGATCGAAATCGAAATACGTCCGCGAGATCGCGCCGCCGATGTCGTGGATCTTGTCGATCACCTTCGTCAGCGACTCGTGCAAACCCGCCTTGACGAGGTCGTCGATGGTCGCCAGGCTCAGCCAGTCGACGAGGTTCTCGAGCAACTGCTCCGCCTCGTTGCCCGGCTCGCGGCGCTTGCGTCCCGATATCTTATGGCTTGCCTCCTGGCAGTAGAGCAGGCAGCGCCGCACCGAGCGCGGGAAGATCGGATCGAAGATCAAGAAGTCCGCAATCGTCGTTCCCTTCTCGAAGCTCTGCCAGCGCTGGTGAAACGGTTCATAGCCCGAACAGCTCTTCAGGATCGCGATCCAGTGCGCGCTGTCGATCGGCGTGTTCACCATATCGGAAGTCGGCAGCAGGATGTGATACTTCACATCGAGAATGCGCGC
>JACQFG010000404.1 GCA_016200155.1 Planctomycetota bacterium
CGGTCGGCATCGCTGACGACGGGGTGCTTGATCTCGTAGCGCAGAATCGCTTTCAAAACGCTGGACGTCTTCTTTTCGTTATCGAACTTCGGCGTGTGGATGCCGATGACGACGAGGACGCCCGGATAGCGAGCCTCAAGCTTGGCCAGGTCGGGCAGCGTGTGGATGCAATTGATGCAGAACAGCGTCCAGAAATCGATGAGGACGATGCGGCCGCGCAGGTCGCCGAGGCTGATCGCCTTGTCGGTGTTGAACCACGCGGCCCCGCCGACGAGATCGGGAGCGTCGACCAGCTTGGGCTGCTGCGCGGCGGGAGGAGCCGCCTGCACCGAAGGCCGCGACGGCACGAAGACCACGCCGGCCGCGAGCATCACGACGATGCCGGCGGGGACCAGACGCGAACGAAGCAGCGGGTTGATGACGGCCTTGACGAGGCCCAAGAAAAAGGATCGCATGGAAAGTCCCCGGATGACGTAATCCAACCCTGCGGTTCGGAGCACCTCACCCCAGGGATTCTCTTGTTTTCCACAACATTGGAGCGAATCCTGCAATATTATAGCACGCCGTCAACGGCGACTCATCAGGGAACCGTCCAATCTTCAACGATCAGCCCAGGAACACTGCTGAATTCGCTGACATTGTTCGTGACCACGATGAAACCCATGCTTTTGGCATGCGCTGCAATCAACATGTCGAGCGGACCAATGGGCAGACCTCGTCTTTCAAGGTCTGCACGGATAACGCCGTAGTGGCCGGCCGCTTGCGCTTCAAATTCGACGATTTCCAATGGCGCCAGGAATCCATTCAGCGCCGCATGATTTTTCGCCGGATCCTGACTCTTGTCCGCACCGTAGCGCAATTCGGCCAATGTTATCGAAGAAATGCCGACCACACCGGCAGCGTGGTGCCGAAGCCGCTGCAATGCAAGCGGCGATTTCTTGCGAATGATAAAGACGCAGGTGTTGGTGTCAAGCAGGAATTTCACGCAAACGGTTCCTCGCGTAGCTGTTGCGCGGGCTGCGATCGGTCCCGCAGGTAGTCATCGGTGAACTGATCGAGACTTTCCGCCATCAAATCCCACGGGTCCGCGTTCTTGGGAATCAGCAACACCGATTTGCCCAGGTGCTTCACGTAAACTTCGTTGCCGTCAAGGTGAAACCCTGCCGGCAATTCGACGGATTGATTGCACCCGTGTGTAACCACATTTGCAGTTTGCATGATCGTAAAGCTCCGAACGCGTGAAGTCCGCGTGTTGCAGGAAGTCCTTGATTTGGATCATATCGCCCGCGCGATCAAATATCAACAATCACCTCCGCCTCCCAGCCGTCGTCCACCTTCTCGACGCGCAGGCCGTGATAGGTGATCGCCTTGACCTCGTGCTCCAGGTTGTGGCGGGCGCGGTCGAGCGGTTCGCCCCAGGCGCTGGCGGTCAGGCCGGCGGGGCCGACGTGGGCCTCGAACTTGCCGAACAGGAGATGCTCGGCGTCGAAGTGGTAGAGCAGTTGCCGCAGCCAATCGAAGAGAAGATAGTCGGGCTCGTCGGCGGGAAGCTGGACGTCGATTTTTTGCAGAGGCCGGACGGTGGCGAGGTCTTCGACGACGGCGCCGAACAGGCACTGGGCCGCCTCGACGAAGAGCGTGTCGAGGTCGGCAGCGCAGATGCGCAGGCCCAGGTCGGCAGTGTGATCGAAGGTTTCGTGCATATCAGCCGGTCCCCGTTTAGCGCCCGCGTGGCGCCGCGCGATCGCGCGGCGCCATGCGGGCGCTAAACGAATACGGATCATTTCGGCGCCATGCGGATCGCACCGTCCAGACGAATGACGTCGCCGTTGAGCATTTCGTTCTCGATGATGTGCCGCACGAGCGCCGCGAACTCCTCGGGCCGGCCGAGGCGCGGCGGGAACGGCACCTGCTGGGCGAGCGATTGCCTGGCCGGTTCGGGCAGGGCGGCCAAGAGCGGCGTGTCGAAGATGCCCGGCGCGATCGTCATCACGCGAATCCCGCTGCGGGCGAACTCGCGGGCCAGCGGCAAGGTCATGCTGACGATGCCGCCTTTCGATGCGGCATACGCGGCCTGGCCGATTTGGCCGTCATACGCGGCAACCGACGCGGTGTTGATGACGACGCCGCGCTCGCCGGCAGGGTTCGCGTTGTTTTGCATCATCGCCGCGGTGGTCAAGCGCAGCACGTTGTAGGTGCCGATGAGATTGATCTGGATCGTCTTGACGAAATTCGCGAGTGCGCTCACCCCGGTCTTGCCGTGGACCTTTTCGGCGAGGGCAATGCCGGCGCACTGGATCGACCCGTGGATGCGGCCGTAGGTTTGCGTCGCCAGGGTGACGGCGGCTTGTACGCTGGCTTCATCGGTGACGTCGGTGGCAGCAAAGCGGACGCGCTTGCCGAGTTCCGCGACGAGCGCGTCCCCGGCGGAGCGATTGACGTCGGCGATGACGACGTTGGCGCCAGCTTCTGCCAGCATGCGGACACAGGCGGCGCCCAGACCGGAGCTGCCGCCGCTGACGAGGAAGGTGTTGTTTTGAAGTTGCATGGGTGCCCTCGCGTAACAGCATACATCATATAGCCCGCCATTCATGGCGGGCAAACGCCGGCCGCCCGCCATGAATGGAGGGCAATATGGAGCAAGTTAGCTGTACATCTGAAATCGGTCCGTCGCCTCGAATGCGTTCGGATAGTGGACGATCTCGGGATCGGCCTGAGCCGCCGGCCAGCTGATGGCGAGCACATCGATGCGCGCCGCGTGCTCCAGCAGACGGCGCTGCTTCAAATAGTACAACGCCAATCGTGTCAAACGCTGCTGCTTTTTCGCATCGACTGACAGCGCCGGCTTCTGAGCGTCATCGGTTTCGGTCGAGCGCACCTCGACGAAGACGACGCATTGCCCATCGACGGCGATGATGTCGATCTCGCCGAGTTCGCAGGAGAAGTTGTGTTCGAGGATTCGGTAGCCGAGCCGCCGCAAAAAGCGAGCGGCGGCGCGTTCGGAGCGATTACCGAACCAGCGCAGCCACCAGGGATGCGTGGTGATGGAGAACATGGCACGAGTTACTTCGGCGCTTCCGGCGCCGGCGCGGGCGAAGCGGCGGGCGTTTCCGGGGAGCCGGGCACGACGACCTTTACTTTTTTCTTGCGTTCGCGCAGGCGGATCGCTTCCTTGCCGAGGCGGTCGCGCAGGTAATACAGCTTGGCGCGGCGGACCTTGCCGGAACGCTTCACCTCGACCTTGGCGATCTTCGGCGAGTTGAGCGGGAAGGTGCGTTCGACGCCTTCGCCCTGCACCAGGCGGCGGACCGTGAACATCTCGCGCATGCCTTCGCCCTTGCGGGAGATGACGAGGCCCGAGAAGATCTGCGTGCGTTCCTTCTCGCCTTCGAGGATCTTTTGGTGGACCTCGACCGAGTCGCCGATCTCGAACTCCAGGCGCTCCTTTTTGAGGCCGGACTCCTCCACCTTGGTGATGAATGCATTCTTCATGGGACGTCTCCGTGCATGTAGGTCAGGCTTTCCAGCCTGACGATCTTATTCGCGCTGTCAGGCTGGAAAGCCTGACCTACAAATCATTTCGATGTCGTACTGCGCTGCTCCGATTGTTCTTGCCGCCACTGGGCAATCGCCGCGTGATTGCCGCTCAGCAATATCTCCGGCACCTCCATGCCGCGAAACTCGCGCGGCCTGGTGTATTGCGGGTACTCCAACCGGCCCGGCTCGCTGTGCGACTCCTCGGTGAGGCTTTCCTCATCGCCCAGAACGCCGGGGACGTAGCGGATCACCGTGTCGATCACGACCATCGCCGGCACTTCGCCGCCGTTGCAGACGAAATCGCCGATCGAAATCTCGCGCGGCTTCAGGCCGATGCGGATGCGTTCGTCGAATCCTTCATAGCGGCCGCACAAGAGCAATAACCGTTCGTGCGTCGCCAGTTCCTGCACCAACTTCTGCGTCAAGCGTTCGCCGGTCGGCGTCAGCAAGATCAACTGTCCAGGCTCGCTAGCCTGGGATTGCACGTTCTCGACTGCGTCAAACACCGGTTCGGGCATGATGACCATGCCGGGGCCGCCGCCGAAGGGGCGATCGTCGACGCACTTGTGTTTGCCCTTGGCCCAGTCGCGGATGTTCCACAGGTGGATTGCCACGATGCCGCGCTCGAGGGCCAGCTTGAGCAGGCTTTGCGTGAAGTAGCCCTGGAACAGGTCGGGAAACAGGGTGAGGACGTCGAAGCGCATGGCACATCAATTTCCTGTTTACGTTTAGCGCTCGCATGGCGTCGCGCGAGCGCTAAACGTAAACCGGATCAACATTACGCCGGCGCCGGCGCCGGCGCGGGCGGGGCGGCGGCCGCTTCCTCGGCCTTCTTCAGGCACCGGTTGAGGATCGCCTGCACCTTCTCGCTCGGCAAGGCGCCGACGCTGATCCAGTACTTGACGCGGTCGGCCTTCAGCGTGACGCGGTTTTCCTTGTTCTTGACCATCGGATCGAACGTGCCCAGGTCCTCGAGCGTGCGGCCGTCGTTCGGCTGCCGCGAGTCGATGGCCACGATCCGGTAATAGGGACGATGCTTGCGTCCCATTCTCTTCATGCGAATACGCACTGCCACGTTTGCACCTTTCGAAAAACGCGGAATATCGGTAGCGGATAGGTATATGGAAACGCGGAGGAAATGTCCCCGTTTAGCGCC
>JACQFG010000405.1 GCA_016200155.1 Planctomycetota bacterium
CCGCCCGACGCCCCATCCATCGATTCCAAGGAGAAGATTGCCATGTCACGACGTGCCCTGCCATGGATCGCCGGCGTTCTCTTGCTGCCGTCCGTCGTCGCCGCGCAGCCGCCGCACAAGATCGAGTTCAATCGCGACATTCGGCCCATCCTCTCCAACAACTGCTTCGTCTGTCACGGGCCGGACAACAACCTGCGCAAGGCGAAGCTGCGGCTCGACGACGAAAAGGACGCCCACGCCAAGGTCATAACCAAGGGCGAGCCGCTCATCAGCGAGATGTTCACCCGGCTCGTGACGGACGAGCCCGGCAAGAAGATGCCGCCGGCGAAGTCGAAGAAGCAGCTCACGAAGGCGGAGATCCAGCTCATCTTCGACTGGATCGAGCAGGGCGCGAAATATGAGCCGCACTGGTCGCTGATCGCGCCGAAGAAGCACGAGGTGCCCAAGGTGAAGGGATCGCCCGGCAACGACATCGATCGCTTCATAATCGCTCGCCTCGAGAAGGAGGGATTGAAGCTTTCTGACGAGGCCGACCCGCGCACCTTGATCCGCCGGCTGTCGTTCGACTTGACCGGACTGCCGCCGACGCCGGACGAAGTGGGTGATTTCGTGAAGGAATATGCGGGCGCTAAACGAGAAGCGGCGTACGGCAAGGTCGTCGATCGTCTGTTGGCCTCGAAGCACTTTGGCGAACGCATGGCAGTGCACTGGCTCGACGTCGTGCGCTATGCCGACACCGCGGGCTATCACAGCGACAACGATCGCAACGTGTGGATGTATCGCGACTGGGTGATCAACGCGTTCAACACGAACAAGCGATTCGCCGACTTCGCGCGCGAGCAAATCGCCGGCGACCTGTTGCCGAACGCGACGAATGAGCAAAAGATCGCATCGGGCCACAATCGTTTGCTGCAAACGACCGAGGAGGGGGGCAGTCAGGCGAAGGAGTACACCGCGAAGTATGCCGCCGATCGCGTGCGCAACTTCTCCGCGGGCTGGCTCGGCCTGACGCTCGGCTGCACCGAGTGCCACGATCACAAGTACGACCCGTTCACGACCAAGGAGTTCTACAAGCTCGCGTCGTTCTTCGCCGACATCCAGGAAGTCCCGGTCGGCCGGCAGCCGCCGACACCGATCACGACGAAGGACAGCCAGGACAAGATCAAAAAGTTCGATGACGACATTGCTGCGATCCAAAAAGAAATAGCGACGGGGCCAAAGGACCGGGGCAAGGAGTCGCAGAAGAAGCTCGGTGAACTGCAAAAGCAAAGGGCGGCGTACCTGCTGACGGTGCCGTCGACGCTGATCACGACATCCGGCAATCCGCGGGTCATTCGCATGCTGAAGCGCGGCAACTGGCTCGACGAATCGGGCGAGATCGTTGCCCCCGGTGTTCCGGCCGCACTGAATCCGCTCCCCTCGCCCCCTCCTGGGGGGAGAGGGGCCGGGGGTGAGGGGGGAGCAGCCGTCAAGGACAAGAAGCGCGCGACTCGGCTCGACCTCGCGGATTGGCTCGTCGCGTCGGAGAATCCGCTGGCCGCGCGCGTCTTCGTCAATCGCCTGTGGATGCTCTACTTCGGCCACGGCATTGTCAAGACCGCCGATGATTTCGGCGCCCTGGGCGCCTGGCCGACGCATCCCGAATTGCTCGATTGGCTCGCCCTCGACTTCCAGGCCAGCGGCGGCGACTTCAAACGCTCGATCAAGCTGATCGTCATGTCCTCGACGTATCGCCAGTCGTCGAAAAGTTCGCCGGAGCTGCGGCAACGCGATCCGTACAACCAGCTCGTCGCCAGGCAGGGCCGATTCCGCCTCGATGCCGAGTTCGTGCGCGACAACGCTCTCGCCATCAGCGGCCTGCTCGTCCCGAAGATCGGCGGCCCCAGCGTCAAGCCGTATCAGCCCGCCGGCTACTGGCGCTACCTCAACTTCCCGACGCGTGAATGGATGAACGACAAGGGCGAAAGCCAGTATCGCCGCGGCCTGTATACCTGGTGGCAGCGCACCTTCCTGCAGCCGAGCCTCTTGGCCTTCGACGCCTCGAATCGCGAGGAGTGCACCGTCGAACGCCCGCGCAGCAACACGCCGCAACAAGCCCTCGTGTTGCTGAACGACCCGACCTACGTCGAGGCGTCGCGCGTCTTTGCCGAGAAGATCATTCGCGCCAGCGGCAAAACCCCCGACCGCATCCAGACCGCGTACCGGTTAGCCCTGCAACGCCAGGCGACCGCCGCCGAGATCGACATCCTGACGAAGCTCGTCGAGAAGCACCGCACGCACTACGAAGCCAACCCCAAGGAGGCGGACGCCTTGCTCGGCGTCGGCTACCGTCCTGCCGCCAAGGACATCCGCCCCACGGAGCTAGCCGCGTGGACGTCGGTGGCACGGACGATTCTGAACCTGCACGAGACGATCACGCGGGATTGATGGAGGGAAAGATGGCGACCGTGACAATTGAAGAAGCTCAGGCAAAGTTGCCACAATTAGTCGAGGATTTGAGGCCAGGTGAAGAAGTCCTCATTACGAAGGGGGGACAACCCTTGGCGCATCTGACAATAGCTGGCCGAACGGCGTGGCCATGCAAGGCTGGCTGCTATCGCAAGGCGGAATTCTGGATGGCGCCGGATTTCGACGCGCCGTTGGATGACTTCAAGGAATAAAGAGACCAGCTTTTTGGCTAGCCGGCGGCGTAAGCGACCGGAGTAAGCGGAGGCAGGAATTATGGCGACAGTGCTGGAACAAGCAATGAGCTTAAGCGTCGAAGAAAAGCTCCAATTCATCTCGGCCCTTTGGGATAGCATGACGCAGAACCCGGCGAGTTTTCCGGTGCCCGATTGGCAATTGGAGGAACTGGATCGGCGTATCGAATCGCAGCAAAAGAAACCTCAACGGGGCAAGCCGTGGGACCAGGTCAACCGAGAGATTCGCGATGGCAAGTGATGAGCTTGAACAATTGAAAGCGGATATCGCAAGAAGGTATTCCGAAGCCAGACTGACGCCCGTCTCAAGTGGCGAAGTGGGGAACCTCAGACAGAGTTGGCCTGGAATCCCCGATCATTATGTCGACTATTTGTCGGAGGTCGGGTGGGGAGAAGTCGGGGCCTACATGTTCTTCAGCGGACCCGTAGGGTCAGAAGAAATTTATGGCGACAGCACTATCAGCGAATTTCCGCATTTGGGATGCATCCAAATAGTCGCCACCGACAGCGCGGGTGGGTGTATCGGATTTGATACGCTCATGGGTTGGAAAATGGTGATGGTCGATCTCCCACACCATCCGCCATATTTGTTGCCGGAGCAAACGATGCACGATTTCGTCAGGTGCAAAGCATTAGGAGAAATTCGATGAATAGAGATACCCTCACCCGCCGCACCTTCCTGCGTGACACCGCGGCCGGCATGGGCCTGGCCGCGCTCGCGTCCCTGGTCCACGCAAACTCCGGCCCCTCACGGGGCACGGCTCGCCCAACCGGGCAGCCCGGGGTCATCCAGCCGCACCATGCGCCCAAGGCCAAGCGCGTCATCTGGCTGTACATGGCCGGCGGGATGTCGCACCTGGAATCGTTCGATCACAAGCCGCAGCTTGCGCGGATGCACGGGCAGCTCATGCCGGAGTCGTTCACGCGCGGGCAGCCGATTGCGCAGCTTCAGGGGGCGCTGCTCTCCTGCTTTGGGCCGCAGCATCCGTTTCGGCGTTTCGGCCAATCGGGGCAGGAGATCGCCGAGATCTTTCCGCACATCGGCTCCATCGCCGACGACATCTGCATCGTCCGCTCGCTCAAGACCGATGCGATCAACCACGACCCGGCCCACACCTTCATGAACGCCGGCACGACGATCTCCGGCCGGCCCGCGATGGGCTCGTGGCTCTCCTACGGCCTGGGCTGCGAGGCCGACGATCTGCCCGCGTTCTGCGTCCTCACCTCCACCGGACGTTTCGGGCAATCGCAGCCGATCGCCCAGCGGCAATGGTCCGCGGGCTTCTTGCCGTCGCGCCATCAGGGCATCCACCTGCGCGGCACCGGCGATCCGGTCCTCTACCTCACCAGCCCGCAAGGCGTCGATCAGGATCGGCAGCGCGACGTCGTCGATGCGGTGCAGCAGCTCAATCGCATTCACGATGCCGACGTCGACGATCCCGAGATCGCCACGCGCATCAGCCAGTACGAAATGGCCTTCCGCATGCAGACCTCCGTCCCGGCCCTGCGCGACTTCGCCCAGGAATCGCAAGCGACGCTGCGCAACTACGGCATCACCGGCCCGGACGGCTCGTTCGGCGCCAACTGCCTGATGGCACGCCGACTCGCCGAGCGCGGCGTCCGCTTCATCCAGCTCTACCATCGTGACTGGGACCATCACGGCACCGTCAAGGACCACATGCGCGGCAGCGCCGGCGAAGTCGATCAGGCCGCCGCCGCCCTCGTCAAGGACCTCAAAGCACGCGGCATGCTCGACGACACCCTCATCGTCTTCGGCAGCGAATTCGGCCGAACCCCCATGGCCCAGGGCAACGGCCGCGACCATCACATGAAGGGCTTCTCGATGTGGCTCGCCGGCGCCGGCATCAAGGGCGGCATGAGTTTTGGGGCGACCGACGAACTCGGCTACAACGCCGTCGATGACGTGGTGACCGTCCACGACCTGCACGCGACCATGCTGCATCTCTTGGGCATCGATCACCTGCGGCTCACGTACCGCTTCCAAAGCCGTGATTTCCGTCTGACGGACGTGAGCGGCGCGGTGGTGCAGGAGATTCTGGCGTGATACAATGCGCGCGCGGGGAGGATGCAGGATGAACACAACCGAAACCACGATTCAGAATGGCCGAGTCGATGTCGCGGCGCCCCCTGGGTTGGCCGACGGCACGAAGGTGTTGGTCGATGTGACGCCGTTGCCCTCAGTGAAAATCGGCATCGATGAATCGGAATGGCGCGACGATGCCGAGGCGTTGGCCGATTGGCAGGCCTGGCTCAAGTCCATTGAGCCGATCGAATGGGGAGCGTCCGACCAATTCGACGAGGAATTCCGCCGCTTCAATATCGAGGCCGTGCTGACGCACCCAACGTGAGCGGCGAAGCCTTGCATGCGCGGCGGCGGGCAGGTAACATGGATTGGAAGCTTACCGCTTTCACCTCACCCCCGCCGCGAGGGATTGATGGACGCCCTGCATGTCTTCGTGTCGCACGCCTCCGCAAACGATGCCGTTGTAGCCCGGCTCCGCAATGCTCTCGAAGACATCGGCGTCTCCGTCTGGACTGACTCCCAGCATCTCTCCGGCGGCGTTCCGCTCGAAGAGGAAATCTTCCAGGCCATCGAGACGGCCGATCACTTCCTCGTGCTCATCTCGCTGGCGTCGCTTGACTCCAAGTGGGTCGAGAAGGAGATTCGCCGCGCCCAGGACGTGCAGAAGAAGCGCGGTTGCGCCTACAAGGTCATTCCGATCCTGC
>JACQFG010000407.1 GCA_016200155.1 Planctomycetota bacterium
CTGGCGGCGATGCGCCGGGCCCAGGCCGACAGGTCTTCCTGAATCGGCGCGTTGCGCTCCAGCGTCAGCTCCATCAGCGCGCAGCCCAAGCTGTCGCGTTTTTCGGCCGCTAGCGTGACGTCCCAGCCGCCGTGGGAGACATGGAATCCGCCGGGTTCCGGGTTACTTAGTTGGTGGCGGAGCGTTTTTTCGAGGGTCATCGGCCTCTCCTATGTTTTTCTGCGTAGCAGATGTTCCGTCATGGGAAATCATTACTGGCTTATTGTCCACGACTGTTTGCAAATGCACCGGCCGGCTCCACAAAGCTTGCAAATTGCCCAGTGTGTCAACCGCGCGGTCCGTGCGCAACTCTATCCCATTATACTCGTGCCGGAGCAGCAATTCGCCCCGGTTCTTGTAGTTTCCGTCAACCACGTAGATGAACGGCCTGCCGTGGTTGGTCAGGCTGAACAGCAAACGCTGCTTCACCTTCTGAAATTCGCGCGACTCGATCACGTAATTGTTCTGCGGTTCATTGTGCGCGAACGAGAACAGCTTGTGCTCCTTGCAGAACTCGGGAGTCAGGAAGGTGTCGATAAAGGTAACATCGTTATGAATCTTGCGGACCTCGAAGATTTTTTTGCGTCCGAGGCCGAGATTCAGGTTCCAGGTCCGTTTTTTCTCAAGGTCGTCGCATTCTTCCCATTCCTTGCCAAACTGCCCGGTATTCCAGCGGCGCTCGATGTCGCGCAACAGCTCGATGCCGAGCTTGTAGGGATTCACCCGGCCCTGCGACATCGCCATGGTGCCGGAGTGATGGTCGGCGTAATCGATGCACTCCCACGCTTCGAGGGCGCGCTCGGTCATGATGGTGCTGTGCCAATAGCTGTTGTGATTGATGAATCCCTGCGCGGCATAGCGATGCGTTTGCGCGACGGAGATATCGTAAACATCAGCCTGGCCGCGCTCGAGCGCGACGATTTCGTCGTCCCACGACGTTGCTTTGAACCAGCGGTGCGCTTCCAGGTAGGAGGTCAGCGCGGCTTGTTTGCGTTGCAAGCCAAAGCCGATCGCGCGCTGAAACGTTTCGGCGGATGTGCTGGTGACATGGACGTGCCAGCAGCCGTCCTTCTGACGCCGGCGCGACGAAAGGATGCCGAAGTTGAGCAGCAGCAGCTGGATCGTCTTACCCATCTCGCCACTGGCCGTCGACAGGATGACGCCCGCCTTCCCGGCGTATCCATCGCAATCAAAGTAGGCGCGCAGGAAGGCGGCCACGACGCTCTTCGGCGACTGCAAAATGCAATCGGGGACCTGCTTGGTGCGAGCACAGACGCCCGTCTTCATGCCGAGCGACACCAGGAAATCGCGCACATCCTGTGAAGAAAACGAGGTGCGCCAGCGCCCGCCATCACGGCGTCTGTGGCAAGTCAGCCCGAACACGTCGTCCACCAGATCGACGAATGCCTCGGCCTGCTCGTCATCACCCGTGGTCAACCCGATGACGCGCTTGCGGTCGCTGATGTGGCCGTCGCCGATCAGATACCCGAGGATCGCCGCCATCCGCGCATCGATGCTGGGAGGGATCTTGATTTCATGCCGGCGCGCCTGCACCGGCCCCAGCGTGGCAAGACCTTGCTGATATTCCGCGATGCCGAGCGCGAGTGCCGGGCTGGTGGCTCGACCTTTGACGCCGTCGCGGTGGCGAATCACGGTTTCGATGTCCACGCCGACCCGATCCGCGACTTCCTGGAGGGTGACGCGACGCTGCGGCTTCCACGTGACGGGGACTTCATCGGCCGCCCACAAATTCGGACCTCGCGTCAAGCTGACGTAGTCGCCGATCTGCAGTTCGTCGAGCCGGCGCCAGGTTCCGTCCGGCAGCAGCAGGCGATGCGTGATCGAGCCTTCGACTTCATAGCCGCGCCGGGTGCGCAGCCGGATCGTTTCGCGATTCTCGAACTTGGCCCAATCGTAAATGGCCTGCGTCTTCTCGCCGTCATGGACCGCGGCGGCATCCCGGCGCGTCACGAGATCGCCCATGCACAGGATGCCGCGATCGGTGAAGATCAGCGAATCCTTGACCAGGCAGGCCCATCCTTCGTTGATGATCTTCGTCTGGCCCTGCGGCGCGAAGTAGTACGCCTCATCGCGAACGATCGACAGCACATCGCGCTGCCAGGGCTTCAGCGGAGCGTTCTCGATCAGGAACAAGAGCACGTCGCGCTCGGGCCGTTCCGGGAAGGAACGCTCGATCGCTTGCTGCTTCTTCTTGTTCTCCTCCTCCTCGGCCTTGAGCGCCTCGGGCGGATTGATGTACTCCGACATGTAGTCCTTGCTCTTGAAGCGCGTCAACTTCTCGCCCTTGTCCTCCTCGGCCTCCTTGAAATCGAAGCGGGTCGATTCGTCGTGCCGCTTGATCGCAGTCGAGTGCATGTCGATCAGGTCGTCGACCGACATGCAGCGATCGATGAACGCCTCGACCTCGTCCTCGCCGTGCTTCTCGACATAGTGCCGAACGCGCACGCCGTGGTTGGCCATGTCATCCATCATCTTGCGTGAGGTGTGGGAAAAGTAGGCGTTATTCTTGAAGAAATCGCAATGCCCGTAGACGTGCGCCATCACCAGTTTCTGATCGACGGTGTGGTTGCAGCGCATGAGGTAGGCGTAGCACGGGTCGTTGTTGATGACCATCTCGTAGATCTTCGACAGGCCGTACTCGTAGCCCTTCTTCAGTTCCTCGTAGGACATGCCGAAGGACCAGTGCGGATAGCGCGTGGGGAAACCGCCGTAGGACGCGATCTCGTTGAGATCGTCGGCATCGACGACCTCGAAGATCGTCTCGTAGAAGTCGAGGCCGAACTTGCGCGCATGGGCTTCGATCTCGACCTTGAGGGCGGCGAGATCGGGAGGCAGGCGGGTGTCGTAGGGGAAGGTCATGTTCGGTTCAACCGTGTATCGTCAATCCTCGTTTAGCACCCGCGTCGAACTTCGGACCGCGCGGGCGCTAGACGAAGACAGGATTATTTGCCCGTGCTCAAAAACTCCTTGATCGATCCCAGAATCGCCTCGCGATCGGGAATGCGGCTCGCGACCACGTTATCCTTTTTCTCTAATAGCTCCGTGATGTACTCGAAGAACTCGCCGCTGCCGTAGGGGCTTTCGACCTGGCCGTAGCCGAACAGGTTCAGCTTGGGCAGCAGCGTGTCCTGCAGGAACTTGATGCAGTGCGGGCTGTCGTCGCCCCAGTTGTCGCCGTCCGAGAAATGAAAGGCGTAAATGTTCCACTCGCTCGGCGAATAGCGCTTGTCGATGATCTTGTTGGCAAGTTCATACGCCGTGCTGATCTTGGTGCCGCCCGATTCGCGCGTGTGATAGAAGGTGTGCTCATCGACTTCCTGAGCGTCGGCGTCGTGGATGATGTAGACGTTCTCGACGCCCTTGTAGTGCTTCTTGATCCAGGTGTCGATCCAGAACGCCTCGATGCGGACGATCTCCTTCTGCTCGTCGGTCATGGAGCCGGAGACATCCATCATGTACATGATGCAGGCAACACTGTCGGGCTTGGGGACTTCCTTCCAGCTGCGGTATTGCTTGTCCTCGCGGATCGGCACGACGACCGGGTCGGCAGGGTTGTAGGTGCCGGACGCGATTTGCCGTTTCATGGCGCGCTTGTAGGTGCGCTTGAAATGGCGCAGCGATTCGGGCCCGGTCTGGCGGATACCGGTGTACTTGTCCTTGACGGTGACGATGTTCTTCTTGCCCTTCGGCTCGATGCGCGGCAACGCCAGCTCTTCGCCGAGGATGTCGGCGAGTTCTTCGAGGGTGAGATCGACTTCGAGGATGTGTCCACCGGGCTGATCGCCGGCGCCGCCCTCGCCGTCGTCCTGCGGCGCCGTCAACGGCTGTCCGGGATCGCCGTCCCCCTGAGCGACGCCGCCGGAGCCCTTTTGGCCATAGCGGAACTGCGGCAGCTCGATGGTCGGGATCGGGATCGACACGAAGTCGCGCCCCTTTTTGCCGATCATCTCGCCGCGCGAGATGTACTTGCCAAGGTCGGATTTGACCTTGCCGCGTACGATCTTGCGAAAGCGCTGATGATCACGTTCGATTTTCTGGCCCATGTTATCACCACTAGCTCTGCTCGTTTTCTCGCGCTGCGCCTACCGCTTCCGGCTTGAACCCGCGGATCTTAGCCAAAAGCCCCTCAATTTCACGATCATCCCGGTCCGTGATCCATTCGCGCAGAGGCAATACCTCTCGCAGAGGCAATGAAAAAGCTGCACAGAAATAAGGAAGGACCGGAACGACAAAGGATTTCGCGAAACCGAGACGCCCTTGCACGTGATCC
>JACQFG010000414.1 GCA_016200155.1 Planctomycetota bacterium
GAGCCAGCACGGGCAGCCCCCCTATCAAGGCGCGGACATCTTCAAGATCAACGTCAAGACGAAGAAGATCGTGCAGCTTACGCACCAAGAGTGGACGCCGAACACCGGGGCGGCGCGTTGGACTGAAACGATGCGCATGACGGGCGAAAAGGGGAAGACCTGGCTGAACTATGGCGTCTTGAACATGGGGCCGTGTCCGCTGCCGGGCGGCAGATTGATCTTCACGTCGAACCGCAACGCCTTCAAGCCGCCCAGGCATCCGTCGCCGACGTTGCAGCTTTTCGTCATGGACGACGACGGCAAGAACGTCGAGATGATCGGCCATCTCAACATCGGCATGGCGCTGCACCCGGTGACTCTCAAAGATGGCCGCGTTATTTTCAGCTCGCTGGAATCGCAAGGGCTGCGTTCGGGGATTCTGTGGGGCTTGTGGATCATCAATCCGGACGGCACGAACTGGGGGCCGGTGCTCAGCGCTTTGCTGCCGGGCGAAGGGGCGCCGAACGCGTTTCACTTCCAGACGCAGATTTCGAGCGGGCACATTATTGCCGAGGAGTATTACAACCAGAACAACAGCGGTTTCGGCGGCTACTACAAGCTCTTGCCGCCGCGCATGGGCGGCTATGACGAAGGCTACGCGGCGAAACGGATGCCGCCGGCGTTCGGGCCGGCCTGGCAAGGCGATGAACGCAATCCGCCGCTGCGCAACGGCCGGCACTCCAATGGCCGAGGCAAGTACTCGCGGCTGCCGTTCAGCCCCTATGGCATCGAGTCGTTCACGCGCTTCGCCAACTTCAGCGAAGGCCCCGCCGACCCGTCCGTGCGCGATCGAAAGGACTCGCCGGCGGTTGGCAAATTCACGCATCCATCCGGCGCTCCCGACAACCACCTCCTGACCTGCTACACGCCCGGCCCCGCCAACCATCAGTACGCGCATTATCCGATGCCCGACGGCGGCATCTATCTCATCAAGGACGGCAAGCCGATCGACGAGCCCGCCCAGATGCGGCTCATCAAGAACGACCCCAACTACAACGAACAATGGCCACGCGCCGTTGTGCCGTACAAACGCATCTTCGGCGTCAATGAGCCGAAGAATCTGACGCCGCTCGCCAACGACGGCAAGCTGTCGAAGGAGCTGCCCGAAGGAACGCCCTATGGCCTGGTCGGCACGTCGAGCTTCTACAAACGCGAAAGCTATCCTGGCGGCGGCGTGGCCAAGGGAAGTGTCACCGCAGGCTACATGGGCAAGAACAAGAACGGCTACGAGGGGCTCGATCCGTTCAACACGTCGGAGAACGGCGCATCGATGAACTGGGTCAACCAGGGCGCCGACGCCGGCAAATACTCGAACGACGACATTCACGCCGTCCGCATCCTCGTCATGGAGCCGACCACCGATCGCCAGCAGGGCTTCAAGTCCGGCCGGCGTTTCTTTAGCCATGCTCAGGAACGGCTGCGCATCCTCGGCGAGATTCCGTTGCGCCATTTCAAGGACGGCAAGCAGCCCAAGGATCCTGACGGCAATCCCGATACCAGCTTCCTCGCCAAGATTCCCGCCGACACCGCCTTCACCTTCCAGACGCTCGACAAGAACGGCATGGTCCTCAACATGGCCCAAACCTGGCACCAGGTCCGCCCCGGCGAAGTCCGCAACAACTGCGGCGGCTGCCACGCCCATAGCCAGCAGCCAACGCCGTTCGAGAAGACGGCGGCCGCCAGCAAGGAGTATCAGATCTTCGACCTGACCACGAAAACGCCGTTGTTGACAACCAAGGCGAAGGATGAATCGAAGCAAACCTGGGACGTGAAAAATGAGACCGGCCTGCGCCATGAGTCGACCGCCAAGAACGTCGAGTATCATCGCGACATCAGGCCGCTGCTCGATCGAAGCTGCGTCGCCTGTCACACGCAGAAGAACGCGACGCCACCGGGCAAGCTCGTTCTCGATGACGACAAGGTGATGCCGGTGCCGAATCGTCCCGCCGTCCCCGGCACCTACTATCGCCTCGCCATGGATCGCGAGGCCAAGTTCGGCCACAAGCCGGTGATCACCGCCCAGCAATGGCGGCAGACCAACGCCTCGCGCTACGTCCGCGAGTTCCAGTCGCGCCGCAGCCTGCTCATCTGGAAAATCTACGGCCAACGCATGGACGGCTGGACCAACGACGACTTCCCGACGGAGAAGACCCCCGGCGATGCGACGACGCTGATGCAGCGCGAGAAGCCGATCGCCAACACGCCGCAGAACCGCAACCTCGCCGACCTCGATTACCTGCCGCCGCAATGTCCGCCGCCCGACGGCAAGGTACAGCCGCTATCCGACGAGGAGAAACGTACGTTCGTCCGCTGGATCGACCTCGGCTGCCCAATCGATCTCGACTACGATCCCGCCAACCCGCAAGCCCGCGGCTACGGCTGGATGCTTGACGACAACCGCCCGACGCTCGCCGTCACCTATCCGACGCCGAACGCCAACGGCAAGCTCGATCGCATCCTCGTCGGCATGCACGATTACGACACCGGCCTGGACATGAAGTCGTTCGCGGTGACCGCCGATTTCACGATCGACGGGGTCAAGGCGGGCGAGAACCTGGCATCGAAGTTCACCATCAAGAGCCAGGGCGTCTGGGAGTATCGCTTGGCAACGCCGATGACCGCGTTGCCGCGCGGCGTGCTAACGGTGTCGGTGCGCGATCGGCAAGGTAACGAGACGCGCATCGTCCGGACGATCTCGATCAAATGACACGGAACGCCAATCTTCACAAATCAACACTAACTGAATCGATGGTCACTCTTGAATTCGATTAGTGAAGATTAGTGTTCCAAGTCGAGGCTTTATGAACCGCCTTCACAGCCTGCGCGAATATGTCGAGCGCTTGCAATCGCTCGGCGAAATCCAGGAGGTCGACATCGAGGTCGACTGGAACCTCGAGATGGGCGCCGTCATTCGCCGCTGCTATGAGCTGCAGACGCCGGCGCCGCTGTTCAACCGCATCAAGGGCATCGAACCGGGCTTTCGCGTGCTCGGCGCGCCGGCCGGCGTCAGCAAGAAGAACGGGCTCGTCCGCATCGCCCTTTCGCTCGGGCTGCCGCTCGACGCCTCGGCCCAGCAAATCATCGAGGCCCTCGCCAGCGCCCATCGCAAGACGTCGATCCCGCCGCGCCGCGTCGCAACGGGGCCCTGCAAGGAAAACAAGTTGCTCGGCGGCGCGGTCGATCTCGAACGTCTGCCGGTGCCTTACATCCATGACGGCGACGGCGGCCGTTACCTCAACACTTGGGGTACCATCGTCGTACGCACCCCCAACAGCAGGTGGACCAACTGGTCGATCACCCGCATCATGCTGCACGGCAAGCGAACGCTGGTCGGCGCCGTCATTCCCCGGCAGCATCTGGGCATCATCTTTCAGCAGTGGAAGGCGCTCGGCCAGCCGATGCCGTTCGTGCTGGCGAGCGGGACCGAACCCGTGATTCCATTTGTCTCCGGGATGCCGCTCGATGAAAACGTTGACGAGGCCGGCTATATCGGCGGGTATCTCGGCGAGCCGATCGACGTCGTCGATTGCGAGACCGTCGACTTGCAAGTTCCCGCGACGAGCGAGATGGTCATCGAAGGCACGGTGTCGCCGACCGAGACCGCCTGGGAAGGACCGATGGGCGAGTACTCCGGCTACCTCTCGCCCGGCGGCGGGATGCCGAGCCCGATCTTCACCGTGTCGGCGGTCACCTATCGCAACAACCCAATCCTCCCCGTGATCGCGGCCGGCGAGCCGATCGAGGAGAACCACACTTGCTGGGGCTTGACCGTCAGCGCCCAATTGTTGTGGGAGTTGCGTCAAGCGGAGTTCCCGGTGACGACGTGCTTCATTCCGTTTCAAAGCGCGGCTCATTGGCTGGTGGTGACGGTCCCGGCCCCCCTTGCTGGCGCTGCGGGCTCGGAAAGCCTGGCGCGGCGTCTGGGCGAGATCGTGTTCCGCTCACGCTCCGGCTCGTTCATTCCCAAGGTGATCTTGATCGGCGACGACGTCGATCCGACCAACCTCGACGAACTCGTCTGGGCCTTCGCGACGCGCAACCATCCGGCAACCGGGCAGGTGCTCTTTCCGGATCAGAAGGTGCTGCCGCTCGTCGCCTTTCTGAACGCCGACGAACGCAAGGCGGCGCGCGGCACGAAGGTCGTCTACAACTGCCTGCCTCCGAACGATCGTCCCGCAGAGGAGATGCCGCGCCGCAGCTCGTTTCGCCATTTGTGGCGGCAAGAGGTTCAGGAAAAAGTGCTCGCGAACTGGAAGCGCTATGGATTTTGAATTCGTCTAGCGTTCGGAATGAGCCACACGAACGCCAAACGAATGCCACGTCAGTTCCGCGCCAATCGTCGGAACAAATGCGCCCCGGCCAGCAGCATCAGAAAATCGGCGATGTAGATGGTCGCCCACGGCGGGCCTTTGCCGGCGCGGGCGTAGCTGATGGCGCAGAACATCACCGGATAATAGACGGTGACGATCGGCAAGAAGCAGGTGATGAACGCGCTCAGGTAATCGCTCTTGCTGAACCAGATGCCGATCGGGCAGCCGACCAGCGCGAAGCAGAAGCAGCCGAGCGCGATGGCGGCCCGCATGTGCCATTCAGCATGGACGTTGAAGAGGTAGCTGTCGTGGAGCTTGCGGTCGTTCATGAGGCTGGCGATGTGGTCGCGGAAGCTCGCTGCCCCCTTGCCCATGTTGAGCTGAGCCTGATGGCGATCGATGGCTTCGCTCAGCTTCTCCTTTTCGTCCTGCCAGCGCTCCTCGTATTCGAATAATTCGAACCAGGTCATGTCGCTGGTGCGCAGCTTGGCCGTCCCGGTCCGCAGGAACGCAGGGATGTCGACGGGCCAGACGTTGCTCTCGAGAAACCCGACCGTCGTGCCCTTCACGATTTGGCATTGCCACATCACGATCAGGAGCTGCTTGCCGTCGGCGTCGACGTGCAGCTCGGCCTGCTTGGCGCGGGCGATGAAGTCGAAGCTCTTCCCGTCGGGGGCACGGCGCTTGAAGATGACGTCCTGCAGCTTGCGACCCTCGATGCCGTGGATATCGATCTCATAGTTGAGCTTGGGATGCTTGAGGCAGCGGTCCTTGCGCAGCATCGTGTAGAGAGTCTCCTCGACATCGCTGACGGCCTGACTTTTCAGGACGAAGCTCGTGTGCGGAATCGCGTCGAGATACAGGAACAGCATCCCCGCACTGGTGAGCGTGCCCAGCAGCAGCGCCGGGGAGATGACGTGGATGATGTGTACGCCGGCCGACTTGAGGGCGAGGATCTCGTTGTCCGCCGACAGCCGGCCGTAGACGATGCAGGTCGCGAACAGCGTCGTCGTCGGCACCGTGTACGGCAGCAAGCTCGGCAGCATCAGCGGAATCGCCAGCAGAATTTGCGTCGGCCCCAGCCCGTTCTTCATCGCCTCCGAGATAATGCCGGCCATCAAGATCAGCCCGGTCAACGCGCATAACGCGAGCCCGAAGACCTTGATCAGCTCCAGCAAGATCATGCGATGAAGGCTGGACCAGAACACTTTGATCTCCACAAGAATTCATCCACGAAGGGCCACGAAGAACACGAATAGAGAATTCGTGAGCGCAGCGAGGCCCACCGAGGTTCGGGACTACGTACTGAAACTGCCCGGTGGGCCTCGCTGCGCTCGACCCACCCTACGAATTCTTTCTTCGTGTTCTTCGTGGCCCTTCATGGACGTTATTCGTTCACTCCCAGATCCGAAACCCCCGGCGCCGCTCCGGCGTGCTGATCTCCGGACGCTCGTTCCCCTGCCCCATCATGCGGTCGCGCAGCAGCAGCAGCGGGTCGATGATCACCGGCATCGGCTTCAACTGAAACTTCAAGTCCTTCGGCTCGGACGTCAGCTTGCCGCGCACCTCGACGGTCAAGAGATTCTTGCTGAGCGTCGTCGGATACGGCCGCACGGCCGGCGGCAGGATCTGCTCGATGCGGCCCCACATCGGGTAGACATCGAGCTTGACGTCCTTGGTGATGAGGTCGAGATCCCCCTTGCCGGAGAGACTGATGGCGCTGCCGAGCAGGTCGAGTCGCTGGACATTGACGCGCGCGCCCTGGATGGCGAAGGTGGTGTGGAATTCTTCGAAGGCGGTGCGGTCGGGCCAGTGCAGGCCGAGGAACTTGAGGAGGTCGAGCAGGAACGGCAGGTTGTAGAGGTGCCCGCGCGGGATGTCGATGGAGCCGTTGCCTTCGAGGGTATCGATGCCGCTGCCGTAGCCGCGCAGGAAGAGGCGGGCGCTGGCGATGCCGGAGAGCTGCGACTTGGGTCCGAGGTTGAAACGGCCGGCCTCGGCGGCGTTGATCTGCGAGGCGGTGAGGTTCATCTCGTAGCGCAGGCCGGTGTTGAGGTCGACGCGGACCTGCCCGGTGATGTCGCCGCCGAAGATCGGGGCGCGCAGGCCGATCAGCAATAACTCGGGGCTGGTGTCGCGCATCTGGAACTTGGCGTGGACGTCCTTGAACGGCTGATCGTAAAGGGTGGCGCGTTCGAGCACGAGGTTGCCGTCGATGCCGACGATTTCCTTGCCGTTGACCCGGCCGATGCAGGCGACGGTGCCGGTGACGTTTTTGAAATCGAGGCCGGCGGTGAATTTCGATTCGAACATCCACATCTGACCGTCCCAGTAGATGTCGGGAGGCTTGCCGGTCTCGTGCGGCTGGGCGATGACGACCTGCGTCTTGATGCGCAAGGGATCGTCGAGCTTGAGCGTCTTGGCCGCCTCCTGGAGCTTCTTGGGCAGGGCATTCGTCAGTTCCTCATCGAACTGCAAGCCTTGCACCTGGAGATCGTTGAGCCGGGCGTAGTACCCGCCGAGGGAATCGAGATCGATGGCGGCGGAATCGAGGGCGATCATCGTTTGATCGTGGCGTGCCCGGAGCTTGTTGATATCGAGCCGCATCTTGTGGAAGCGGAAATCGCCCTGGACGTCCTGGATGCGATAGGTGAAGAAGGTCGGCTTGGCGTTGCAGCCGCGCGCCGCGACGCTCACTTCGAGGTCCTTGATATCGGGGCTGGGACGGTTGACGATCGCCTTGAAGGTGACGCGGCCGGTTGGGTTGAAGGTCTGCCAGGTCTTGTGCATTTCCTTCATCGGGCGGACGGCGTCGCCGAGTTCGTCGTCGAAAAGGACATTGTCGCCGGTGATTTCGAGGGCGATGCCATGTTCGAAGCCTCGATCGTCGCGTGGGATCGACTTGCCCTGGAGCATGACGGTGCCGCCGTTGCGTGAGCCGCGGAAATCGGAGAACGACCAGTGATCGGGAAAGATGTTGAGGTGGCCGCTGACGTTTTCGAGCGGATACGGGAAGTTGTCCCAGCAGATCTTCGTCTCGTGGAAATACAGGTGATAGACGTTGCGGAACGGCTGGCCGGGCCTTTTGCTGAGGTTCGTGCGGGCGTTCAGCTTGCCGGTGGCGTGGAACGATTTGGCGAAATCGTGCATCGAGCGCAGGTCGTCGGTGCGCAGGGCTTTGAGCAGCTTGTCGTCGATCGGCACGTCTTCGGCCTGCACGCTGAAATCGACGTCGGCCTGGTCGCCTTCGCCGGTCCAGTGGCCTGCCAGGATGACGGGGCGCTCGCCGGCGTGCGCTTCGAGTTTGACGTCGACGCGCTCGTTCATGAGGTTGTAATCGACGCGGCCCGTGGTGCGCTCCAGCGGATACGGGAAGTCCTTGAACATGAGCGAAATGTTCTCCGGCCGCAGCGAGACGTGCGACGGCGCCCCCGTGCTGAGCGCGACCCATTCGCCGTCGTGCTTGGCGCAGGCGATGCGGATGGTGGTCGGGCCGTTGGGCTGAAACATCTCGTGCAGCTCGCGGATCTTGGTCGGCAGGCGCGCCGCGAAATCGTCGCCGAGCAGGACGTGCCGCAGGGCGAGGTCGATCTCGAACTCCGCGTTCGGGCACGGAAGCTGGGCGGCCCCGTGAGCCTCGATCGCGGTCTTACCGGACCGCGCCTTCATCGTTTCGAGCAGCAGAGTGCCATTGGAAGCGTGTAACTTTACGTGCAGATCATCGAGCGGCAACGGCAGCCTCGGATGCTGCAGCTTGCCTTCCTTCACCTCGCAATGCACGTCGTAGTACACCGGCTTCGGCAAGTTCGGATGGTACGACACCTTGCCGTCGACGCTCGCCGTCGCCGATAGCTGCATGCCGACGAACAGGTCGTTCGGACATTGCAACGGCAGGCGCGACAAGAGGGCCTGCGTCAGCGGGATCTGCGTGGCACGAAACGCCAGGTACGACTCGCCGCTGTTGCGATCGATCGAGCCGTGCACCTGCAGCTTGCCGACCAGGTCGGAATTGGCCGCCCCGCGAATGACGACGCGCGGCAACGGGTCGTTGATCAGTGTCAGGTTGACGTCGTTGACTTCGAACACCGACGCCATCGCCTGATCGGTGCGGTCCTCGAAAATCAGCGTGCCCTGATGGATGACGATGGCCGGCAGATGCGTCTGCGCCTCCCCCTTGGAGTCGCGCAGCAGGTTCTGCAAGTTCCACGAGCCGTCGCGCTCGCGGCGGATGCGCAAGCGCGGTTTGACAAGCTCGATCTTGCGCAGGGTCAATTCGCCGTCGAGGATTTTTTCCTTGTCGTGATAGAAGATGGCCGAGGGGACGTGGAGGAATTCGAGTTTTTCGGGATCGTTGGCGCGGGTGAGGCGCAGGCCGTTGAGCTGGATACCGCCCAGGATGCGCAGCCGGGCCGAATCGACGCTGACGACGGCGCCGGGAAACGTCCGGCCGATCTCGGCGATGACCTGTTCGCGGACGGCGCCGGGATTGGTCCAGCGCTGGTAGGCGAGCGCAGCGGCAGCGGCGACACCGAAGATGCCGTAGACGATGCCGCGGACCATCCATTTCCGCCAGGCCATGCTTCGCCTCGTTGGTTGGTGATCGCGCAATCCGTGCGCGGGCGGGATGATAGAGTGATGCGTCGATGCCGTCAACGGCGGTTCATTTAGCCCGCCATTCATAGCGGGAATCTGGTGTAGATGGGTCAAGATGTGATATTCCGCGCGAAACCTGCGTTCAGAAAAGCCGGGCAATTATTACTACATCGCTACGTCAGTCGCGGAATATGCCACAAAATATTATGAGGATAGGAGTTACGATCGAATATCGCAGCGGTGTGTGACAATGCTGTTTGGGTGCAAGGAATCCAGGGGGGGGTGTGACCGTTTTCCCCATAATAATGCCCATAAACGAAACCC
>JACQFG010000408.1 GCA_016200155.1 Planctomycetota bacterium
CCGCAGGTGAGGTACTCCGAACCTGCGGGGTCACCCCGCAGGTTCGGAGTACCTCACCTCCGGGCTTGGTAGACCTAAAGGAGGACTACCTCATTTCACGCTCAACGCTTCCCGCTGCTGCATCATTTCCGATGTCGGCTCAACCCGGCGCGCCGCCAGCTTGCTCTTGATCCACGCAAAGATCAAGGGCGTGACCGACAGGAATACGACCAGCAGGACGACCTTCTCGATGTGCTTCTCGACGCGGAACGGCCGACTCTCGACGGCGAGCAGCGGATCGAACACTTGCTGCAGGATCGGATTGAGCAGCGTCGGCAGGAAGTAGCCGGCGAACACCATGCTGAGGATCCAGCCGATGCCGCCGAACACGTTGTAGGAGAGGAACTGCTTATAGTCCATTTTCCCGACGCCGGCCACGACCGGAGCGAACGTGCGCAGGAACGGCACGAAGCGGGCCAGGATGATCGTGCGGCCGCCATGCTTTTCGTAGAACGCCTGGGCTTTGAGCAGGTGGTCCTTCGCAAAGAAAAATGACTTCTCGCGACTGAAGATCTTGGGCCCCGATTTGTAGCCAATCCAGTAGCCGACGGTATCGCCGATGATGGCGGAGGCGCACAGCGTGACGAGCAGCAGCGGCATGCTCCAGCGGCAATCGTCGCGGGCCAAAATCATGCCGGTGATGACGAGCAGCGAGTCGCCGGGCAGAAAGAACCCGATCAGCAGCCCCGTCTCGACGAAGATGATCACGTTCAAGGCGACGAAAGCGGGGATCGCGTATGTCGGTTTTTGCAGTGTGGCAAACAAGCCGTCCGAGTCGAACAAAAAGATATTGCGAAAGAGGTTGCCGAAGAACCCGTCGTCTTCCGTGTTCGCCACGCCGACGGCGCCCTGCGCAAGCGCCGCGTCCTGCCAGACCGCCCAGAGCACCGCAATCGCGCCGGTCCAGGCAAGCAGTCGAAGGACATTCTTCTGCCAGGCGGGGAGATTTCGCAGCATCATGCAAATCCTGATTCGAGAGAACGACACCAATCCCTGTCACGCGCTTGCAGATTACCCGGCGATGGGCAAACTGCAAAGAGCAATTTGCGGGCCGTGCAAGCATAGGTCACGAATTGCCGTCGAGCCGTTTACGTTTAGCGCTCGCATGGCGCCATGCGAGCGCTAAACGTAAACCCATTGTCTATTTCCCGATCGGCGGATACACCGCGTACCCCGAGACCTTCGCCTGGATGCGATACACGGTCTTGCCGGCGGTAACGTAAAGGGTCTTGCGCTCCGGTCCGCCGAAGGCGAGGTTGGTGATGAGGTTCTCGGGAATCGGAATGCGCTGGAGCAGCTTGCCGGCGGGGGAGATGACGTAGACGCCGGGCGGGTTATCGAGGGTTTCGCCGGGTCCGCGCTTGACGGAGATGCCGGCGGCGACCCAGAGGTTGCCGTCCATGTCGAGCTTCATGCCATCGCCGCCGCGGCCCTTGCCGAAGTCGTAGACGAGGCGCTGCTTGTCGAGGGTGCCATAGGGCGTGACATTGAAGGCCCAGATCTTGCGATTGCCGCCGGGCTTGGGATGGCTGTCGACGACGTAGAGGGTCTTGTCGTCGGGGGTGATGGCGATGCCGTTGGGCCGCTGGATTTGCTTCTGCGTGAGGACGCGCGTGACCTTGGTCCCGGCCGACGTATCGTCGATGCGATAGACGCCGTCGACGTCCATTTCGAGATGACTGCGATCGGGGCCGTAGTACGGATCGGTGAACCAGATGCGTCCCTTGGTATCGACGCAGACATCGTTGGGGGCGTTGTAGCGTTTGCCGTCGTATTTTTCGGTGAGGACGTCGATCTTGTTCGTCTTCATGTCGGTGCGCACGATGCGGCGTCGGCCCGGACCTTGCTCACCGCCTTCGCAGGAGATGAGCCGCCCGTCTTTGTCGAAGCAGTTGCCGTTGGTTCGCCCGCTGTCGGCGCGGAAGACGCTGAGCTGGCCCTTGGGGTCCATCTTCATGATGCGATTGCCGGCAATGTCGCTGAAGAAGACATTGCCGGCCGCATCGACGGCGGGCCCTTCAAGGAAGCAGACGGTGGCGGCGGTCTCGACTTTCAGATCGTCGTCGCCGCCCGACATGCCGAAGCCTGCGACGACCAACAGCGTGATGGTGCAAAACATCAATCGATGCAACATGGCGTATCTCCGTGGATGAGGATTTGTTGCAGGGGTGGCGCCGTTTGTCGCCTTTCGCTCCGCGAAAGAGCGTCCTTTCGCGGAGCGAAAGGCGACAATGGGGGAAACGGTATCACTACCGTTGCAGGGCATCATAGCGTCCGCGGCCGGTTTTTCCCATAAAATGAAGCAGAATTGCAGATGTCGGTTCATTCTGCAATCAGAAATCTGCAATCTGCAATTGGTGCTACCTTGCGTATCCGCGATCTCTACGAAAACCCGAATCCGACGATCTCGTTCGAGTTCTTCCCGCCGAAAAACGACGAGGCCGAGGCCGCGCTCTTTCGCGACACGGTCCCCGGACTGAAAGCGCTCAAGCCCGCGTTCATCTCCGTCACCTACGGCGCCGGCGGCAGCACGCGCGACACCACAACGCGCATCGTCCAGCGCATCCGCGAACAGCACGGCATCGAGTCGATGCCGCACCTCACTTGCGTCGGCTCGACTCAGGCCATGCTCGGCAGCTTCCTGGACGACATCCTCAAGCTCGGCTTCGAGAACGTCCTGGCGCTGCGCGGCGATCCGCCCAAGGACCAGCCGACGTTCAAGGCGACCGAGGGCGGCTTCGCCTACGCCACCGACCTGATCCGCTTCATCCGCGGCCGATCGCAGATCAGCATCGGGGCCGCCTGCTATCCGGAAGGCCACGTCGAGGCGCGTTACAAGCATGCCGACTGGGACATCGCCGCTCAGAAGGTCGAGGCCGGGGCCGAGTTCCTCATCACGCAGCTCTTTTATGACTGGAGCGACTTTCTCGACATGGAGGACTATCTGCGCAACAAGCGCAACGTGAAGGTCCCGATCGTCCCCGGCATCTTGCCGTTCCTGAACGCGGCCCAGATCAAGCGCTTCACGGGCTTGTGCGGGTCAAAGCTGCCGAGCCCGATCAAGGCGAAGATCGAGCAATTCGCCAATGACGACGAATCGGTGCGCAAGCTCGGCGTCGAGGTGTGCACGGAGTTGTGCGCGAAGCTGATGACGCGGGTGGCGGGGTTTCACTTCTACTGCTTGAATCGGGTGGCGTCGAGCGCCGAGGTGCTGAAGAATCTGGGATTGGCGCCATGAAAAAAGAAGCCCAGGGGTTCGGAGTACCTCACCCCATAGGGATCAAGTTAGGGCATTCGATCCTGAAAGGATCGTTCTGTCAGCCCAGGCCGAAGGCCTGGGAAACCTGGCGAAACATTGGATTGAG
>JACQFG010000409.1 GCA_016200155.1 Planctomycetota bacterium
CCGCTGCGCGTACTCTTTCCCTTGGGCCTCAGAAATGACCGCAAGTTGCCCGTCGCCAGTTCCCAGCACGAAACTTCACAGACGTCGCCTTCTTTGCAAGCGCCGGCCGTTAAGGTCCTGCCATCGGGAGAAAAATGCAGGGCAAGCACCGCGGGAGCATTATCTGGGTTGTCCGGGCGAACCGCCGGCATCAGGCGCTGGACAAGTTTGCCGGTCGTTACATTCCAGATGCCAATTTGTCCGTTCGCCGAGGGGCCGGCCAGGAGTTTGCCGTTCGGCGAAAACGCCAGGCACGTCGCCTTGTCCGAGCCCTCGAAGGAGCGAATCCGCACGCCGCTGGCCAGGTCGAAAAGGTGAATCGGGCCATCGAACCAGAGCGCGGCAACATGCCGGCCATCGGCAGAGATTTCTTGGCAGCCGCCGGCCCAGTCAAAGCAAAAGACGGCCGTCGAGTACTGAATGCCGTCCTCCGGCCCTGGACTGGCCACCCGGACGAAGCGGCGCAGGAGCTTGCCGCTACGCAGGTCCCAGAGCGACAGGTTCAGGTCCATATCGCGGGCCAGCAGATGGCGGCCGTGCGTGTGTACGGCGAGGACGGGGCCTGCCATATTGTCATCGGGATGCACGCGCGTTCCGGTCGTCAGGTTCCAAACTTCGAGGCTGCGCCCCTTGGCGACGGCGAGCGTCTTGCCATCCGGAGCAAAGGCCAGCAGATCGGCGTGCGTGCGATGCCGGTAGCCGTCCACAACCGGATGGTGCGGAAACGGCACATCGAGCGTCGTCTTGCCGTCGGCGAGCCGCTGCACGAGCAGGCGTCCCGGCCGGGCGATCGCCAGGTTCGCGCCATCCGCACTGAGCGCGAATGCGAAGATCGGCCCCGCCGCGTCGGCCACCGTGCGCAGTTCTCTTCCCGTCGCGGTTTCATGGAGATGGAGAGCATTGCGCGCCGTGTTCATGCCGACGAGCGTCTTGCCGTCGGGCAGAAAAACATAGCGCACCAGTTGACGCGGCAACTCGAGGCTGCGAATCTCCTTGCCCGAGGCGATGTCCCACCGGCGCAGGCGGTCTTCCTTGGTCTGCTCCTGTGCCACGAGCGTCTTGCCGTCGGGCGTGAACTCGATTTCATGCAGATCGCCGACCTTCCAGGCGCCGACGCGACGGCCGGTATCCACGTCCCAGACGTCGACGGAAAACCGCCGAAACCGTTTTACTTCCTCGGGCACGCTAACATTCGGCGGTTGTTCGTCCCAGATCGCCAGGAATCGGCCGTCGGGCGATAGGGTGAAATGGTGAATAAAGAACCGTTCCCCTTTAGGACCGAGCAACTCATCCTGGCTGAAGCATCGGATTTCTTTGCGAGAAATGACGTCGAGAATTTTCATCTCATCGCTTTGGTTGAGGGCAAGCCTTTTCCCGTCGGCGGACAATGCGAAGCCGGCGCGGGGCGAGGTGTAGCTTCTGAAGCGAGTCGATTCCCGACCGGTGGCGGCGTCCGAGAAGCGAATGTGGTATTCCGAGCCCGCGGTGAGGACGGTACGGCCGTCGGATGCGAAACCAACCCAGGTAATCGGGTCGAAGTGAAAGAACCGCGCTGTGCCCATGCGAACGACAGCGCCAGGCGGCAGCGCGTCGGTGATCGGCGGCGGTTGCACCACGGGAACGCTGACGGCAAGATCCAGGATGGCCGCGAAGGTGAACATGAACATGAGTAACCTCCTGTTAGCTTCGGTTCGATGTTACGTTATTGTAGCGAGCGCCGCATCCAACCGCCGCAGCGCCTCCTCGGCGTCGTTGACGGTCATCGCCGCGCAGAAGCCGTGGTGGCAGGCGGCCCCGCCGTAGTCATGAAAGTAGACGCCGTGCTTGATGGCGGCCTTGATGAAGCGCAGCATGTGCGCGCGTTGATGCTGCACAGCGTCGCGATAGTTGCGTGCCTGATCCATGAGGCCAAAGTAGATGCCGAAGCGAGCCCCGAGGCCCTGGACATGGGCGGCAACCTGGTGCTTGGTGAAGAGCTGCGTCAGGCCGTCGAGCAACACTTTTGACACCGCATGAATGTGATCGTAGAACCCCGGTTCGCGATAGGCGCGAATCGCTGCGAGCGCCGCCGCGACGACGACGGGATGGCCGTTGTACGTCCCGGAATGCTGACAGTCGCCGATCGGCATCAGGCGGTCCATGATGTCGCGGCGGCCGCCGAAGACGCTCAAGGGATAGCCGCCGCCGACCGCCTTGCCGAGCGTGCAGAGGTCGGGCGTCACGCCGAGGTATTCTTGGGCGCCGCCGACGCACATGCGGAAGGCGCTGAGAACTTCGTCGAAGATCAGCAGCACGCCGTGTTTCTGCGTCAACGAGCGCAGCGCCGTCAAGAATTCGCGCGTCGGTAGGATGCAGCCGGCGTTGTAGTAAATCGGTTCACCGATGACGGCAGCGAGTTCGTGAGCGTGTTCGCGAAACGCTTTCTCCAACAAGTCGACGCGGTTGTACGGAACCACGATGATCTGATCTTGCAACCCCGGCGGCATCCCGGTCGAGCCGGGATACGGAGTCGGGTTTTCCTCGGAGCCAAGCTGGTCAGCGGGAGTTCCGATCGCGTACATGACCTGATCATGATAGCCGTGAAAGTTGCCCTCGAACTTGAGCAGCTTCGGTCGGCCGGTAAAGGCACGGGCCAGGCGAATGCAGTGCATGGTCGCCTCGGTGCCGGACCCGGTGAAACGAACGCGTTCGAGGCACGGAATGACGTCGCACAGCAGCTCGGCCAGCTCGGCGTGTTGTTCGTTTTCATAAGAGCACGCGGCGCCGCGATTCAGCGCCTTCTCGACCGCTTCACGCACGCGGCGATCGCCGTGGCCGAGCAGCGTCGCCCCGTGACTACAACAGAGATCGAGGTACTCCTTGCCGTCGAGGTCCCACAGCCGGCAGCCGTCGGCGCGATCGAAGTACATCGCATGACCGACGGCCTTGTTAAGCCGGGTCGAGGAGCTGACGCCGCCGGCGAGCGATTGGCAGGCGCGGTTGTACTGATCGATGACGCGGCCCATGATGATTCCCTTTTTGGCGCATCCTATCCAGCAGCACAAGCAAGGACTCGCTAGTGCACTGTCACACATTCCTTGAGGGATTGTAGTCGCAGGCTTTTGCCTGCGACGTGTGGCTCCACATCGCAGGCTAAAGCCTGCGACTACCCATCAACCCACGAATGACTGAGCACTAGTATACAAGTACCTTTCGCGGGTAAGAATGGGTTGCATTGCGCCTGCGAGTTTTGCACACACCCCACGCGCCGACCACTGCCCGGGGCAAGAAATGGGTTGCATTGCGCCTGCGAGTTTTGCACACAGCCTCAGGCAGTTGAGCCGGGACCGGACTATCGCAAGCCGAGAATCTCCCAGATCAGGATCGTGGTGTCGGCGCTGCCCGAAGCGAGCATACGGCCATCCGGCGAGAAGGCAAGACTGCAGACGGAGTCGCGATGGCCGTCGAATCGGCGAACCTCATTGCCGGTCGCCGTTTGCCAGACACCGATGGCGTTGCCGTCGGGGCCGACCGGACTGGCAAAAAACTTGCCGTTCGGGGAGAACGCGAAGAAGCGGTCGGCCTGGCTTGGCAGACGGAGGGTCCGGCGTTCTTTGCCGGTGGCGACGTCCCAGAAGCGGATCACGCTTTCGGCGGCGTCCTGGTCAAAGGCCACGGAAGCCAAGGTCTTGCCGTCGTCGAGAAAGGCCAGCGTGGTCGCCAGGGCCTCGATGCGGGTTTCCTTGCCGGTGTCGGCATCCCAGATGCTGATGCCGTAGGCGAGCGGCTCATGGTAAGAATGTCCTCGAAAATAGATTTCCCAGGCGGCGGCGACCGACTTGCCGTCGGGGGCAAAGGCGGCGTCGGTGATCCGGCTGCCGCTGAAGAACCGCGGTGGATTCTTGACGGTGTGCGTGAAGGCGCGGACCTTCGTGCCCCCTGCGGCGTCCCACAACGTGCACGTCAACATGTCGGCTCGTTTGAGGCCCAGGGGTTCGAGCCGATGTTGGTCACGCGGGAACGTGATGAAGCGTTTGCCGTCGCGCGAGACCGCAGCGGGGTGGATGCCGATCTGCGCATCCTTGAACGAACGCTGCGAGCCGGTGTTGAGATCGAGGACACGAAGATTGCCGACCGTGTTGCCGAGGGCGGCAGACTTGCCGTCCGGGAAGACGGCCATCGACTCGATGTCGTGCGTGTGAAGTCCCGGGCGAAAGCAGTCCCAGCGGTGCAGTTGTTTTCCGGACGGCAGACCCCAGACGCGAACCGAGTTGTCGGCCCCCGCGGAGATCAGCCGCTTGCTGTCCGGAGAAAACGCCAGCGCGAAAACCGCCGCCTCGTGGCCGATCGGCAGGAGTTCTTTGCCGGCGCGCCAATCCCACAGACGCACGGCGCCTCCCCAACCGCCGGTGGCCAACGTCCGGCTGTCGGGCGAAAACGCCAGCCTATCCGAGTACTCGTACGACCAGGGGAGGGTTTGGATCACCTTTTCCGTGGCAAGATCGAGAAAGCGGATCGGCCCGCCCGACGAGGCGAGAACCAGCGTGGTGCCGTCCGGCGTCAGTCTGAGAGCCGAGATCGAGGGCCCACCGACCTTGAGGCGTTTTTGCTCCTTGCCGGTGGCGGCGTCCCAGAAAATCAACCCATTCCAGTTGGCGTTTGCGACAGCGATCACGGAATCCCCGTCCTTGGAATACACGCCGCTCGAAGCCTTGAGCTGGTGCGTCGACTTGCCGGCAGCAATATCCCAACCATAGAGCGTCGTGGACAACCGGGTGCCTTCCGATAGGAACGTCTTGCCATTGGGCGACATTGCCACCGGGCCGGGGTCGCATGCGTCATCTTCGCTTGTCGGAAATTGGCGAACAACCTTGCCGGTCGCGATTGCCCACGCGCGGATCATCCGGTCGTCGCTGCCTGTGACAAGGGTGGCGCCGTCCGCGGAAAAATCCGCACGCCGAAGCTGAGCTGCCGGTACGTGCAACCGGCGCAATTGCTTGCCGCTGCTGACATCCACCACGATAATGTCGCGTCCACGCTCAGGCCCGTAACGACCGATGGCCATCATCTTGCCGTCGCGCGAAACCGCTTCGAGCTGGTCGACCTTATATCGGCGGCGTTCTTTGCCGGCGACCAAGTCCCAAACGATGATCGCGCCGGTGCCCCCATTGGAGCTGCACGTGATGAGCGTGTTGCCGCCCGCGAAGGCGACGCGGTACACTCTGTTGTAATCGTGGTGGCGGAAGTTCAGCGTGCCGAGCCGAAGCCGCGCCCCGGGCGGCATCCCCGTCGCCAGTGCGGATTCGGCCGCCAGCACCGCCAGCATCAAGCCCGTCCATAGCTTGATCGTCGCCATGATGTCACTTGCGTCCTTTCGGCAGTTTCTCGTCCATGAAGTCCATAACCGATTCGCACACCTTGGTGCGATCGACTCCCTTGAAGTAGGGATCGGCCTTCACGGCGGTCCCCTTTTCCTCTGGAGAGTTTGACAAGAACAGTGTAAATCAGAGAGAGGGGATTTTCCAGGGGTCTTGCTACGCCGCAAGTGGCAAAAGGTTAAACATGAAAACCGCACCCGGCACGACCGTCATCCACAACGGCCGACTGATCGGCGGCGCCGGCGCACCACCGATCGCCAACGGCATGCTGCACATCACCGACGGCAAGATCGCCTACGCGGGCCCCGCCGCAAAGGCGCCTCCCATTGCACCCAGCGCACGCCGCATTGACGCCCAGGGCGGCACCATCATGCCGGGGCTTGTCGAGGCCCATTTTCATCCGACCTACTTCAACGTCGCCGCTCTCGAAGATCTCGACATCAAGTATCCCGTCGAATACGTCACGCTGCTCGCCGCCAACAATGCCAGGCTCGCCCTCGAGTGCGGCTACACGGCGGCACGCTCGGGCGGCTGTCTGTTCAACGTCGATGTCTGGCTGAAGAAGGCCATCGACAACGACATCGTCCCCGGTCCGCGCCTCGCGGCGAGTGGCCGGGAAATCTGCGGCGTCGCCTGCCTCATGGACTGGAACCCCGACTTTCGCAAGATCGGCATGGAAGGCCTCGTCTTCCTGATCAACGGACCCGACGAGGCCCGTGCGGCGGTGCGCAAGCTCGTCAAGGACGGCGTCGAATGGGTCAAGACCTACCCGACCGGCGACGCGGCCGCCCCGGACGTCAACGATCATCACACGCTGTGCATGACGTTCGAAGAGATGCACGCCGTCGTCGCCACGGCGCACAACCATCATCTCAAGGTCACCGGCCATTGTCGGGCGAACGCGGGCATCAAGAACGCCCTGCGCGCCGGCTACGACACCATCGAGCACGGCACCTTCATGGACGATGAGGCCATCGACCTCTTGATGATCCGCAATACGCCCGTCATCCCAGCCCTGCGCTTCGAGCTGGCCTCGATCGAGCGCGGCCCCGACATCGGCATGCCGCAAAAGATCATCGACGGGCATATCGAATGTCTCGAAGGCGGCGCGGAATCGTGCCTGCGCGTCCTCAAGGCGGGAGGCCGGCTCGGCATGGGCGGCGACTTCGGCTTCTCCTGGAACCCGCACGGCGAGTACGCCAAGGAGCTGACGTTCTTCGTCAACTACGTCGGCTTCGCGCCGCTGGACGTGATCACCTGCGCGACCAAGACCGGCGCCGAGATCATGGGCCGCAGCCACGAGTTCGGCACCCTCGAAGCCGGCAAATTGGCCGACGTGCTGATCGTCGACGGCGACGTCCTCGCCGATATCTCGATTTTGGAGGATCGCCGACGCTTTCTCGCGGTACTGCAAGGCGGCGTCATGAAGGCGGGGAAGTTGCTGTCGCAGGCGCAGCCGAGCGTAAATTGATTGGCGCGGGATTCATGATAGAATAAAGAAACGTCGATTCGGTCGGAGACGAAAATGACTGCTCCACCAACGCGAGCACCGACTGCGTCGGAACTTCTAGCAAATCCGGTCGTCATTCAGGCGATAATCGAAGCTTGGGCCGACTCCGAGGTCAACGATCCGATCAATCGACACGAGGAAGGTGGCTGGATCTACTTGGAGCTGGGGACCGGTGCGATTGCGACGCGAAGGGCTGGTGCCGGTACACGGAGCCGTCTCTCATTTGCGAACCCTCCGCTGTTGTCGAATCATGTGATCGTGGGAACGTTTCACACGCATCCGAATCCGGCTTCGGAGGGCTGGGAGACCGGGCCGAGTTCGCAAGATGAACAGGGTGCAAACTACAGTGGCGTTCCTTGGCTGATTCGCGCGGAGGATGGCGATTATAGCACCGGGCCGGACAGCCGTCGAGGCGGACTCGCCGGTGGCCCCGGTTTTCCGCCCTGATCGACATGCGGAAGGAGACCAAAAAATGGCAACGGTGAGTGCATCGGGAGCAAGCCTGGCGGTCGCCGAGGTGCTGCGCATTGCCCATCAGGATGCTCAGGGCATATACCACAACTTATCGGGATTCAAAATCACACTAACTCCGTGCCCGGATGGCTGGCACGTCGATTATGATTTGACCGACCCCCTTTGCGCAGGAGGTGGGCCCCATTATGTGATCGATCCCCAAACGGGGGACATAGTCGCCCGCCAGTATGAGCAGTGACGGCCGAGGCTTTGGGATTGGCGTTTTTTTCATTGCATCATTGATCTTTGCCCCATCATCCGGCATCATATCCATCCATGGCAACCCATTGATCTCGCACCAGGGAGTCCGTTCATGAAAACGCGCATCCTTCTTCTCGCCCTCGCCGTCGCCGTCACGCCGGCGCTGGCTCGGGCCGACGTCAAGCCACACGCCTTGATCAGCGAAGGCATGGTCCTGCAGCAAAAATCGAAAGCGAAAATCTGGGGCACGGGCAGCACGGATGAGAAAGTCACGGTAACGTTCCGCGGCAAGGACGCGACAGGGAGCGCCGATGCCCAGGGGCGCTGGGTTGTCGAAGTTGCCACCGGCAATGCCGGCGGACCGTTCGAAATGATGATCAGCGGCGACAAGACCAAGGGATTCATCCAATTCAAAGACGTCCTCGTCGGCGAAGTGTGGGTTTGCTCCGGGCAGTCGAACATGGAATGGACGGTTAACTCCTGCGACAAGACCGACAAGGATTATGCGACCGAGGCGGCCCACAACCCGATGCTGCGCATGTTCAGCGTCAAGAAGAACCCGCAGACGACGCCGCAGACCGAGACCGCCGGCAAGTGGACCGATGCCGACCCCAAGACCGTCGGCGGGTTCTCCGCGTGCGGCTACTTCTTCGGCCGGCACCTGCAAGAGAAGATGAAAGTTCCCGTCGGCCTCATCAACTCGAGCTGGGGCGGCACGCGGATCGAGACGTGGATGAGCGAATCCGCCCTCGCCCCGTGGGAGAAGGCACCCGCGAACGCCAAGTCGGGCCAACCGAACGGCGCCTCGCAGCTCTACAACGGCATGATCCACCCGATCCTCAACTACCAGGTCAAGGGCGCCATCTGGTATCAGGGCGAAAGCAATGCCGGCCAGGCCTTCAAGTATCGCTCGCTGCATCCGGCGATGATCGAGAACTGGCGTGCCGACTTCAAGAATCCCGATCTCGCGTTCCACTTCGTTCAGCTTGCCCCGTTCACGGCGGTCGCCAAGACGCCGGGCGAAAGCACCTGGGCGGAGCTGCGTGAAGCGCAGGCGATGACGCTCAAACTGCCTAACACCGGCATGGCCGTCATCACCGACCTCGGCAGCGAGTACGACATCCATCCGACGCCGAAGCGCCCCGTCGGCGATCGCCTCGCTCTGGCTGCTCGCTACACCACCTACCACGAGAAGGTCGATCGTGTCTATTCCCCGATGTACAAGTCGGTCAAGTTCGAGGGCAACAAGGCGATCGTCAGCTTCCTTGCCGAAGGCCTCGGCAAGGGCGGCTATGTCGGCAAAACCCTCGTCCCGACGCTCGAACGCAAGAACAAGGACGGCTCGACCTCCGCTGCCTGGCGCGTCGATCCCAAAGCGCCTGCCTCCTCCAATGTCACCGGTTTCACGATCTGCGGCAAGGACAAGGTATTCCACCCTGCGGACGCGAAGATTGTCGACGACACGGTCGTCGTCAGCAGCGAGAAGGTCTCCGAGCCGATCGCCGTCCGCTACGGCTGGGCGAACCATCCCATCTGCGGCCTGTTCAACCGAGACGGCCTGCCCGCGTCGCCGTTCCGTACGGATGATTTCCCCGGCATCACGCAGCCGAAAACGAAGTAAACCTGTTGGCCGCTTGGCGGCTTAGCGTTCGCGCGGCGCCCTGCGAACGCTAAGCCGCAAGCGGCAATTCCGGACTTGCTTCATCTTTCCTGTTTTTCCATATCTTTCTGAAAAAAACGTCACAAAATCCTCATGCGCCCATTGTTTTCCCTCACCTCCCCGCTCGACTTTAGCCGATTATTTTCTTTGTGGGGAAAAGTCCTCACGCGAGCAACAATCCGGGTAAGGTGTGCCGGTCGCATAAGCCCATCGACTGTGCATTTGCGTAAATTGGTTGCATGTGGTCCCCTGGGGAATCCGATTTCAGGGTTGTCAGCGAACGCCCCGTGAAATCGTCGCAGGCCGGGAAAGGATTCCATGAGCATGCAACCGTCGTATCGCCCGGCCGTCGAACAACTCGAATCGCGTGAACTCCTCGCCGGCAGCATCAACGCCTACGTCCTCAACAGCAACCTCGTCGTCGAAGGCACCACCGCCAACGACTACATCAGCGTCAGCCAGTCCTCGGACCGGCTGTCCGTCTATGGCACGCAGATCACCCTCAACGGCGCCAAGGTCGCCGGCGTCGATGCCGCCACGATCAACAAGGTCGTCATCAACGGCTTCGCGGGGGATGATACGCTGGTCGCCTCGACGTTGACGAAAGACGCCATCATCTACGGCGGCGACGGCAACGACAAGATCT
The DNA here is from genome assembly GCA_016200155.1 of Planctomycetota bacterium. Classification (GTDB taxonomy): domain Bacteria; phylum Planctomycetota; class Planctomycetia; order Gemmatales; family Gemmataceae; genus SIAQ01. The sequence continues at coordinate 9,927 of JACQFG010000409.1, forward strand.
ACGGCGGCGCAGGCAACGACATCCTCGACGGCGGCGCCGGCGACGATCTCATCTACGGCGGCGCGGGCAGCGATCACCTCATCACCGGCGTCTCCACCACCGAGCACGACACCGTCATGGGCGGCAGCGGCTTCAACTGGTACCGCCGGCCTTTCGCCGCGGGCTCGCCGTTCGTCAACGGCCAAAATGTGAGTGACATCCGCCAGGGTGAGGCCCCGGTCTGCCAGACCGACGCCGCCATCGCCGAGGCCGTTCAGCAGGGACACAACTTCGCCGGCGATATTCGCTACCTCGGCAGCAACGTCTACGATGTGAAGCTGTACGGAAACGTCTCACCGCAAAAAGTGACGTACGACGGCTGGACCAACAGCGCCGACCCCGTCGTCGCCAGCGGCGAATACTGGACCGTCCTGCTGCAGCGCGCTCGTCTGCAAGCGCTCGGCGTCGATCCGATGGTCCAGCACACGATGACCGAGTGGAACGCCCTGAACGACAAGACCAGCGGCCGACTCTACTCGATCGGCGAAGCGCTCTACGCCTTCACCGGCAGCGTCTCGACCTACGTCAACATCGGCGCCGCCAACCCGCAGACGATGCAGTCGGCCCTCGCCCACGGCGACTATCTCGTCGCCCAGAGTCGGGCGGCCAGCGGCATCACGGCCGACGGCGTCGTCGGCAATCACGCCTATGCGGTGCTCGGCGTCTATTATGATGCGGGCGTCTGGAAGGTCCGCCTCTACAACCCCTGGGGCCGCGATAAAGACAGCGGCACCGTCGATGCCTTCGACAAAGCGCATCCCGCCGCGGACGACGGCGTCATCACGCTGAGCTGGGCCCAGTTCACGAACTCGAACAATTTCAAAGGCTACTTCGCCGCGGCACGGAAATGACGTTTAGCCGCAACGCCGAAGGCGTGCGCGAGCGATGACGCCCGCGCACGCCTTCGGCGTTGCGGCTAACCAATCAATAGCGAATCTCAAAACCCGCGTTGACGCCGGTTGCCCAGTAGCTCGACGTGCGGAACGGCGCCACGGGGCGGACCTGCGTGGCCGGCGTGAACGTCTTGCCGATGTTCGGGATCCGGTTGGCATCGAGAGCGGTGTCGATCTGGTCGCCGGCGCGCAGGACGCTGTTCCAGTAGAGGAAGTCGTAGCCGACGAAGACGCGAATGTTGTCGGTGAGGTTGTAGCCGAGCTTGAGGCCGATCTCCGGAACAACGCCGAAACGTGATTGCGAATGATGGCCGATGTTGCTGGAGAGAGCATAAAGGCCGCCGCGGAAATTCTGAACGGTGCCGTTGGCGCGGTCGAAGCGCTGGGCGCCGTCGATGACGACGGTCTGCCGCGTCACGCCGAGTCCGACCTTGGCGGCAACGTCGAGGGTCCAGGGCCCGCGGCGGAACTCCGAGTTGATGCCGACCTGGCCGCCGTAGAACCGATTGAACGTGTCGAAGCGATCGAACAGGAAGGTGCGGTCCCCCTTGGCGAAGATCGGCGGATTGCCCGGGGCGGCCGGCACGGCGTTGATGAACGTGCTGTTCTCCTCGATGCTCAACCGATCGGTCAAATCGAGATAGCGGATCCCGATGAGTCCGTTGACCTCGAAGTCGCAGCCGTTCCAGAGCAGCACCCTTCGATTGATCTCCGCGCCCCACAGGCTCGTCGATGCGTGGACCTGCAGGTTGCCGGTGACGAACTCCGGCGTTGTCGTCAATTCGCGGGCTTGAACTCCGTCGTTGATATTGAAGAACGGCCGGCCGATGACCGGAAAGTTCTGGCTGGAGATGACGATGTTCTCGGCCTTGGTGCCCAGGAAAAAGAAGCTGGCCTCGATGGTGCACATGCCGGTCGGATCGAAGTCGTAGCCGAGGGTGACGCGGGCGCCGGTGCGCGCGCCGGTGACGAGGTTGGAGTCGCCGAAGAGGGCGCGGGTGGACTGGAAGCCGAGGGCGGCACGGGTGTCGGGATTGTCGGTCGCCGAGGCGGTCGTCGCCAGGATCGGCACGTGGAAGCCGCGGGCATTCCAGAACAGGAACTCGCCGCGGGCATAGAAGCGGCGATCGCCCGACCCGTCGAAACCAAAGAGCGAACGGCCGAATCGTGTGCCATCGCCGAGGATGATGATGCTTTCATCCGTTGCAGGCGCCGGTTGCTTCGGCGCCCCGATCTTTTCGGTCGCGTCCTTGCCGCCCTGGTCGATCTCGATGACCTTCGGGCTCTCCTTGGGATCGGGCTGCAGCGCTTGCGTCGGCACGAATGGGGCTGGGACCTTCTTCGTAGGCAATGGTGCGATGTCATCGGGCAGCAACAGGCTATTCGGCTCGTCCACCGGCTGAGGACGGGCGCCGCGCACGATCGGCGTCAGCGGCGTCGGCCGGCCCAGCGTCACCGCGGCGGGCGGCGCCTGTGCCCACGTCGTCCCGGCCGTGCTCAGGCAACCCGCCGCCGCCCACACAAATGTCCTGCGAAACCATTTCATCGTCGAACCTCATGAACAGCGTGTTCTGGGGGTCCGAAGGGTTAATCTGGGTAGGCCGACTCAAAAGCGGTGTTGACCTTCAAATCCACGCAGGGTATCAATGGCGATCCTTCACTCACGAATCGTTTTCGGCAGGAAATTAGGCATGTGTGGAAACATTCGGGCGATGTGAAAACCTTGTAAGGGTCGTCAAGACGGCAAAGACGCAAAGTTGGGCAGGACCGCAACGATCGCCACGACCCGCACCGCCCGCATAACCGAAAAAGTGACAGCCCCTCGCCCGGCAAGAACGCCCTGATCGGAGGCACGCCATGGAAGGTTGGAAGAGCTGGAAAAGATGTGTAGTCGCCACGACAATCGCCGTCGGGACGATCGCCTGCGCCGGGAACGATCTTCACGCGGCGCCGTCACAAAGCGCGGGAGCCGAAGGAAAGGCAATCGTCGCAGCACTGCAAGCGGAATGGGAGGCGGTGCGCGAGGACATGTTGCAGGCCGTGCTGGAAGAGATGAGCACGATGATCCTTGGGTACTGGGGCAATCCCCCGCCGCCGCCGACCACTCAGGAGCAACCGCCGCCTCCCCCGCCGCCGACCGGTGGCGGTGAAACGCCGCCGAACGATCCGCCCATCGATCCGCCGCCGCCGCAAGGAACGCCTGAACCCGCGAGTCTCGTGACCGCCCTGCTCGGCGTCGGCCTGGCGTCCGTGTATGCCTGGCGGCGACGTCGCAATCGCCTCCCCGGTTAGGCGACCGGCAAAAGCAAATGTACCAATCACGACGCGGAGCGTCGTGCCACATTGTGGCACGACGCTCCGCGTCGTGGTATTTTTTCTTCTGCCGGTCGCTTACTGCCCGCATGGCGCCCCGCGAACACTACGCCGCAAGTGGCGACTCAGCGCGGCAGCTGCCCCGCACCCTGATGGTACGGCATGAAACTGCGCTGGTTCGGCATCCGAAAATACGGGCTCGGCATCAAGAACCCCGTCGGATGACCCGTCGGCGTCAACTGCGTCTCGCGAATCCGCTGGTTCACCCAATCTTCCGCGCTCGACTGATAACCGACAACTCCCTGATAGCTCGGCGTCCGCGTCTGGTCATAGCCGGGCAGCGCGTCGGGCGCCACGAATAGCGGCCGAAAGTATGGATTGCGCAGATCCTCTTCGCGGCCCTTGAGCATGTAGTAGTTCGTGCCGGCGCCGCCGAAGATGTTGAGATACGGACTCAGCGCCGGCCGGCCGTAGGGCGAGAACGGCTGCGGCACCGGATTGATTTGCGCCGACGCCGCGGACGTCAATCCCAGTGAAATTGCCGTCACGATCGCCAGCCCGCTGCCTGTGATTCGCATGGTGTGCCTCCAAGCGGATTGGTGTTCGAATTTCCGAGCCTGAGCGCCAGCGAAGGGCATCCCGGTTTAGCCCTTCGCTGGCGCTCAGGCTCGGACCTGGTTACCGAATCGCGTTCGTGCCGTTGCGGATCGTGTTCACGGTCTGGCCGCCCAGCAGCGTCGCGCCGAACAGGCGTTCGATCGGCTCCAGCATCTTGCCCAGGTTCGTGTTGAAGCGGCGCATCGGATCGGACTGCACGAACACACGATCGCCCGGCATGAGCTGCCAGTTCGTGGCCCCAACCCCTTGCTGCGAGATCCCCTTCCAGTCGACCGGCAGAATGCTGTCCGGCCCCGCATGCCCCGGGTTCTTGCGGGCAACCCAGATGCGCTTCGGCGACGCCACGATCGGCAGGCCGTTGATGTGGCTGATCGCGTCGAGGACCGTTTCATGCCCGGTCACCGGAAAGCGATACACCTGCTGACCCAGGCCTGCCCCATCCGTGATGACGTAGTAGACACTGCTATTGTAGGTCAGCACGTCCACTTTGAGGTTGTCCAGCACGTCCTCGAGTTTCGCCTTTTTCTGATCGAGCCGGCCGTAGATCACCTTCGCCACTTCGATCCGCGCTTCCTGCACCGTGCGGCCGGCCACCGGCACCGCGCCGTAAACGCCCAGCTCCACCGTGCCGTCCGGACGCACCAGGTGCTGGCCGAACACCGGCTGATTCAACAGGCCAATGGCGGCGATCTTGAGCTTGAGGTTCTCATCCCGCGAGAATTGCGGCAACAACTCGATCAAGAGCACATCCGGCGGCCGAATCACATACGACGGCAAACTCACCGGCGTCAACTCGTTCGGCGCGTTCGGCAACGGCAGCGGCGCCTTGCCGTGATGTCTGCCCCCGTGCTTCGGCATGACCACCGGTCCCACGACGATCGGCGCGCCGCCGTCGGGCTTCAGCATCAGCTCCGGCGGAGGGGGCATCCAGTCTTTTTTGGGCGGGTCCTGAAACGCGGTCATTCGCACCGGTTCTTCTTGCTTCGGCGGGTTCGTCCAGCGTTCCTGGGCCATCGCCGACGACGGTGCATTGCCCGATCTCTTCCAGGCGATGTCGTCCTTCGAGTTCGTTCCGGAGTCGCGCGTGAATAACTTGGCAAGCGGCGATGTGGATTGACAGCCGGTCAGCGCGCACAGACATGCGAGCATCCATCCTCCACCCAGAACTGCGCGCATGGTGTGACTCCTTCGCACCGCGGTGGCGAGTCGGCGCGCGGCAAGCGCTCAACGATCGGAAAGCTACCGACTCTGGGGTGTTGATCGGGTATCTCGAAATGGACCGTCCAAGGGACTTCGCGCAATTGCCGCATTTTCCGCCGTCCGCCAGCGCAAAGCACGCACGCCGATCATGGGCTTCCATGGTTCGCCATATTTCCCAGTCTCCACATAGCCCGCCATTTATGGCGGGACTGAGAATCAATCCGGGAAAGTCTGTGGGGCACGTTTTCAACGTGCCGTCCCGCGCAGAACGCTTAGAGTGGCACGTTGAAAACGTGCCCCACAGCCCCTTGTGGAGAGAC
>JACQFG010000410.1 GCA_016200155.1 Planctomycetota bacterium
CCATTCGCTTTGCCCTGACCTGCTGGCTGGATGAGCGATTGCCCTCGGGGTGGATTCCGTCGGCGGACGGCTGGGCGAAATTCTGGGACGAAGCCCGCTATGCCGAGACGCGCAGCGACCTCGATGCGCTGGAGACGATGTACCTGTGCGTGATGCTGGGATTTCGCGGCTCGTGGCGTCACGAGGCGGCGCAACTCGCCAGCTGGGAAGCGCGCGTCCGCGCCCGCCTGGCCGCGCGGGCGTCGACGTGGACCATGCCCGCCGGCCTGGATTCGCCGCGCCTGGAACGAGTCGACCGCGATGTGCCCTCGCGGCTGACCTATGTGGCGCTGTTGATCGGCGCCTTGCTCGTGCCGCTGGTTGCGGCGCTGCTTTGGCAGATCCGAGCCTGAAGCGTAAGCGAAGTTCGCACCTACTTCGCTCACGCTTCAGGCTCTGAAATTATGAACCCTATCAATCTGGAATAACGCCATGCTCGTCCTGTCCCCCATTCGTGAACTCGTTGCCATCGCCTTGCCGTGGCCGGCCCGGCGTACCGACGGCTTGTCGCTCGTGCGCTGGTGCTTGCACGCCTTGCTTTGGACGAGCCTTGTCGCCGGGCTGTGGTATCTCAATCGGACCGGGGGATTCGACCGCCTGCTGCGTTCGCCCTGGCCGACGCTGCACCGGACCTGGCTGCCGCTGCTCGGCGTGAGTGCATATCTGCTGGTCTGGCTGAGCCGGGAACTGTGGGTGGCCCTGCGGCGCGACCCGGCCGTCAGTCCCTTTCCCGAAATCGATGCTGCGTGGGAGGAGGCGTGCACGGCCCTGACGCGCGCCGACGTCGATGTGGGCCGAGCGCCGCTGTTTCTGATGCTGGGAGCGGGCTCGGCCGACACGCGTCCGGCACTCGATGTGCTCGGCGCCGTCGCGATGCTCCCTCGCCCCGGCGGGCCGATTCACGTTCTCGCGAAGCCCGACGGGATCTTTGTCGTCTGCGCCGGCGTCGCGCCGGCGGACGGCGGGCGTCTGGAATATTTGTGCGGCTTGCTGACGCGCGATCGCCGGGAACGTTTGCCGATCCAGGGCATCGTGCTTGCGGTGCCGACGACGGCGCTGCAAGCCGATGCCCTGGCGCGTCAGGCGATCGAAACGGCGCAAGGGGAACTGCGTGCGCTTCGCGCCGCCACCGGGCTGGAGGTCCCGCTGCACGTCGCCGTTGTCGGGGCGGACCTCGATGACATCGGCGCGTCGAGCCTGCGCTTTCCGCCGGTGCCGGACGTCGATCCTGCCGAGGCGCCGACCATGATTCAATCCGGTATGGATGAACTCTGTTTGCAGCAGGCCGGCCGAAGCGTGCTCGCGCAGTTTCGGGTCGACGCGGACGCCGACAACGATCGCCTGTTTCGCGCGCTGTCCGCGTTGCGCGCTGTCCGGCGCCGCCTGGGCCGGTTGTTGATCGAAGGAACGCGCAACGACGTTTCCGACCCGGGCATGATCGCCGGCTGCTATTTTCTGCCGGCGCGCGACCCGAAGTCGGCGGTGCAATCGCTGTGGAGCGACCTGCGCGCGCATCAGCACACCGCCGCGTGGACGGCCGAGGCGGCCGCGGCTCAGGCGCGGCGGCGACGCAACGCCTGGATCGCCCGCGGGCTCGCCGTGCTGGGAATATGCGCCAGTCTGGCGCTCGCCGGCTGCGTCGTGGCCCTGCGCTGGCAAAGATGAAGATTGCCCAATTCGCCAAAAAAGATTGAAGTTCTGGGGAAGCTGGGTCGATACCTAAAAATGTTGCCAAGGGGTGGTCCGACCCAAAACAGCAAGGCAGGACGCCTACTCACCCTTGCCGATTGAGAAGTTTGAGTTGACCACCATCCTGAGGAGCAACGGCGATGCAAGGTTGCATCGCCGTTGTCTTTTTCTGCTCGCCTCGCACCACCAACCAAAATACGGTAGCCGCAGGCTTTGGCCTGCGGCCGTGAATTTGGTGTCACACACACGCCGCAGGCTAAAGCCTGCGGCTACCGTGCATTGGTCCAACCGTTATTTCATCTTGTTCAACGCCCCTTCGCCGCTGGTGAACGTAATATCACCGTGCAGGACCCCCTTGGTCGCCAGCAGCTCGTCCCCCAGATGCATCACCTCATGCCCCGGTCCGCGCAGCACCGACACCTCCAGGCAATGCCTTTCCCCAAGATGCACATGTAAGCTCGACACCACCAGATCGTGATGATGATGCTGCTTGTCGATCAGCTTGGCGGCCAGCTCGCGCGCATGATGATCGAACACCATCGTGACGACGGCAACCTGCTCGCCGTGCCGGTGGCGCGCGTCCTGCTTGATCAGCAAGTCGCGAATGAGGTCTCGAATCGCCTCGCTGCGCGTCGCGTAGCCCTTGGCGGTGATGAGCTTGTCGAACGCTTCGAGCAGGTTCTCTTCGAGCGAGATGCTGATGCGCGTCAGGTCGGCCATGGCTGAGTCCTCGATTTGCCGCTTGCGGCGTAGCAGATGATGGTATAATACTCCCAACCAAGTTCGGCGAAGAGGGTGCGCACTTGGCCCGGAGATCGGCATGGCGACCGTTCTGGATTCACGCAAGTCATCCAAGCCTGAAGCCTATTTGCAGCGCAAGTTCGCCGACCTGTGCGCGCGCATCAAACGCATGGACTTGCTTGCTCACTTGTTGATGCTGACGCTGACCGTCCTGAGCTATGCGCTCTTCGCCGGCCTTTTCGACGCTGTCATCACCTCGAATGCGGACTGGGTGCATGCGACGCGCTGGGCCGGCTATGCCGGCTTCCTATGTGTCCTTGGTTTCTTCGTGGTGCAGACCGTTCGCTGTGCCTGGCGGCGCGTCAATCCCTATTACGTCGCGCATCAACTCGAGGGCACGCTGCCCGACGCCCGCAATAGCCTGATCAACTGGCTCGACCTGCAGGACGAGGACATCCCGACGGCGTTTCAGCGCAACCTGAGCGCCCGTGCGGCCGAGCAGTTGCAGGAAAGCGACGTCGAGCAAACGCTGCCGCGCCGCAAGAACTGGGTCCTGGCTGGTACGCTGGTTGTGCCGACGCTGGGCCTGTTCATCCTGCTGTTGCTGGGGCCGGCGAACTTGTTCGCGTCGATGCTGCGGGCCTTCGTGCCGTTCTACACGCCGGCCGCGGTCGCGCGAACGCAGATCACGATCGTGCAGCCCGAGGGGGGCGACGCGGAGGTCCTGCCGGGGCAAGCGATCACGATCGTCGCCCGCATCGAGGGCCGCGTGCCGACCGGCAATCGGCCCGACGCGCCGACGCTCTGGTACCGATACCAGGCGACTGAAGATTTCGTGGCGCAGCCGCTCCAATCGGATGGCGCCGGGCTCTGGACGGTGCAAATGCAGGCAGCGCAGGTGCGCACCGGCTTCACCTACAAGCTCAGCGCCGGCGACGTCGAGACGCCGGAGCATCAGGTTCGCGTGCGCGTCCGTGCTCATGTGAAGCTGTTCGAAGTCACGTACCATCATCCGGCGTATCGGCAACTCCCGAAGTCGCCGGCAAGCGTCTTTCCCAATCCGAACGCGACCCGGCCGATCATTCAGGGTCCGCCCGGCAGTGAGGTCGAGTTGGTCATTCACGCGAGCCGGCCGGTGCAAAAAGCAATCATCGAGTTCGCGACCGCTGCTGGGAAAAAGGAGACGTTGCTCGATAAACGATCCGATGACGTGTGGACGTGCAAGTGGAAGCTCGAAAGCTCCGGAAAGTTTCGCGTCCTGCTCACGGCCACGGACGGCGAGGAGAACGCCGACCGCGACTGGCACCCCATCGACGTGCGGCCCGATGACGCTCCCGTCGTCGTCCTGACGCTCCCCGGCAAGGATATCGAGCTTCCGGAGAACGGCACGCTCGAACTCGAAGGCCGGGCGTCCAGCCACGTCGGCGTCAAGAGCTTGACGCTGCACTTCCGCACGCCGCTCGCCAAGATTGCGCCGCGCGTCTATCGGCCCGGGGCATCACTCGATGCGGACGGGCAGTACGTCGACAGCGCCAAGGCATCGCTCGAATCGGACGGCCTGTATCCGCGCGAGATCGAGTACATGGACGTCGTCCCGCTGCAAAAGCTGAAGAACGACAGGGGCGCCGATATTCTGCTGCCGGCAGGCACCGTCATCGAATACTGGCTCGAAGCGTTCGATTGCACCGAGTCGCCCCATCCCACGGGCCTGATCGGCAAAAGCCCGGTATACAAGATTACTCTTACGCAACCGAAACCCGCCGTACAGGTTCAATCGCAACGCCAGAACGCCATCGATCGGCACAAGAAATTCGCACAGGGCCAAAAGAATTCCACCACGTCGAAATCGTCGAGCCCCAACGGCGGCGCCCAAAATCCTCAGCAGCAGCTCGATCAGAACAAGAAAGACAATCAGGACGCGAAAAGCAAAATCGAGAAGGCGCTCCAGGATCAGGCCAATCAACAGCAGCACGGCGACACCAAGTCGGGTGAGCCGCAAGCCTCCGCGGCGAAGGACGGCAAGCCTGACAAGGACGCGCCGCAGTCGCAGCAGAAGAACGCCGAGATGCCGCCCGAGGGGGCAGGCAACCAGAAGGACCAGGGCGACGGCAAGGGCTCGCAAGGCCAGGCGAAGGAAGCCGGCGACAAGAAAAGCCAGGAAGGCGCGTCGAAAGGCGATCGCAAGGACGGCCCGAAGGAATCGCCCGGCAGCGCCAAGTCCGATGGCCCGATGTCCGAGCCGGCCGGCGGCGCCAAGTCCGGCGATGCGATGAACCAGCCGCCGCAGCAAGCGAAAGAGCCAGGCCCCGACGACGGCGTCCCGATGCCCACCGCGAAGGGCGAACCGCAACCGCAAGGCCAGGCGAAGGGTGTCGAACAGAACGGCCCCGAGACCCGCAATAAGGACGCTCAGGCCGCCAAGGGGCCGCCTCCCGACGCCGTCAGCAAGGGCGGGCCGATGCCCGACGCCGGCCCGGGGCAATCGAAGAAAGGTCCGCCCGATCAAGCGAAACAACCCGGCGAGCCGCGCGGCGATGACGCCAAGTCGAAGCCCGCGGAGCCGAGCCTGGATGACCTCGCGCGGTGGTTGAAACAGTTGCAAAATCCCGACGCCAAGGCCGACGAGGCCGGCCGCGCCATCGCCGCCTTCGGTCAGAAAACCGATGATCCGAAGAAAGCCGAACTTGCGCATGAAATTCTGAAGAAGAACGGCCGTGATCCGAAGACCGGCAAGTTGGAAAAGAAAGGCCCCAGCCCCGTTGGTTCCGGCGGCACGTCGCCCGGCCTGAGCGACGACGTCAAGCTCGCTGCCCTCAACCGCGAGTTCGCCGCCCGCATCGGCCAGATGCAGCTCGACGACTGGAAAAAGCGCGTCAACCCGCAGGTGCTCAAGAAAGCCGGCCTGACCGACGCCGACTGGCAACGCTACCTCAAGAACATGCAGGCCCACGATGCCCTCGTCCGCGACCTCAACGCCAAGCTTCTCAAGGACGCCCTCGCCAAGGAACTCCGCGGCGCCGCCAACCCGAACGCGGGCCGACAAACCGTCGAGAACACCGGCACGACCAGCAACCTCAATGACGGCGGCCGCGGCATCGTCCCGCCCTTTTTGCGCGACACGCAGCGACTCTACGACGAACTGCAAAAGAAGAATCCCTAGCATTAATCCAACCACGGATTTCACGAATCACACGGATGGGTTTCTCTCTCTATCCGTGTGATTCGTGAAATCCGTGGTTGGATGGCTTGAGACCGATCATGCACCGCTATCTCGTGCCGTTCAATCCGAAACAGACGCCGCACTTCTTCACCGATGTTCTCGTCATCGGCGCCGGCATCGCGGGGTTGCGCGCCGCCCTCGCCGTCCCGCCCGGCATCGACGTCCTCGTCGTCACCAAGGACAGCATCCAGCAGTCCAACAGCGCCTACGCCCAGGGCGGCATCGCCGGCGTCCTCTCGCCGGAGGATCGCTTCGAGCACCACGTCGACGACACGCTCATCGCCGGCGCCGGCCTGTGCGATCCGGCCATCGTCGATCTCGTCGTCCGCGAAGCTCCCGAACAGATCAACGACCTCATCAACCTCGGCTGTAAGTTTGACCTGGAGGAAGGCCAGCTTGCCCTGACGCGCGAAGGCGGACATAGCCATCGCCGCATCGTCCATGCCCTCGGCGACGCCACCGGGTTCGAGGTCATGCGCGCGATCATCACGCGCGCCAAGCAGACGCCGAACATCACGATCTGGGACGACACCTTCACGCTCGACCTGTTGACCGACAACGGCCGATGCGTCGGCGCGCTCGTGCATCGGCCCAACCAGGGCAAGCTGCTGATCTGGGCCAAGCAAACGATCCTCGCGTCGGGCGGGGCCGGTATCGTTTATCGCGAGACGACCAATCCCCCGGTAGCGACCGGCGACGGCATGGCGGCCGCGTATCGCGCCGGCGCATCGTTGCGCGACATGGAGTTCATGCAGTTCCACCCGACGGTGCTGTACGTCGCCGGGTCGAGCCGATTCCTTATCAGCGAGGCCGTCCGCGGCGAAGGAGCGTACCTGCGCGACAAGCAGATGGACCGCTTCATGCTCAAGGTCGATCCGCGCGCCGAACTGGCGCCGCGCGACGTCGTCGCCCAGGCCATCGTCCGTTGCATGGAACGCACCAAGCATCCCAACGTTTATCTCGACCTGCGTCATCTCGACACTGCGTTGGTGAAGAAGCGATTCCCCGGCATCGACAAGATGTGCCGGGGTTTCGGGCTCGACATCACCAGCGATCTGATTCCGGTCAGGCCCGGCGCTCATTACATGATCGGCGGTGTCACGACCGACGAGAAGGGCAAGACGTCGATCCCCGGGTTGTGGGCCGCCGGCGAGGTCACGTCCACGGGCTTGCACGGCGCCAATCGGCTCGCGTCCAACAGCTTGCTCGAAGGCCTCGTCTTCGGGTCGGCGTGTGCGCGCGGCGCCATCGAGGCAGCGTCAAAGATGCCGGACCAGGTTGCCGCTTGCGGCGTAGCAATAACCTGGGGCTCTGCAATCGCCAAGCCCCCCGCCGCCGACATCGACGTTGCCGACATCACCAATTCGCTGCGCGCTCTGATGGTCCGGAACATGGGCATCATCCGCGACCGCGCCGGCCTGGAGGAAGCCGGCCACGACACCGCGTTCTGGTGCCGCTATGTGCTGGCCCGCGAGTTCACGCAGCGCGCCGGCTGGGAGCTGCAAAACCTGCTGACCATCGCGCGCCTGATGATCCACTCCGCCCTCGCGCGCGAAGAATCGCGCGGCGTCCACTTTCGCAGCGACTTCCCCGAGCGCGATGAGGCGTGGAAGCGGCACATCATCTGCCCGCCGCCCGCGGACATATTTGCGGATTGATACTGCCCCTTCGCTTGGCGCTCAGGCTCGGAAGCCTCTGGGGTTACTGCTTTTTTGTTTGAGATCTGTCGTCGCCGGCTTTATGCTATCAGGCCATGAACGAAGTCACCGCGATCCTTGAGCAAATCGAAGGCAACCCGCAGGCGGCGGATCAACTGTTGCCGCTGGTCTATGCGGAGCTGCGTCGGCTGGCGGCGCAGCGGCTGGCGCAGGAAGCGAGCGGGAACACGCTGCAGCCGACGGCGCTCGTTCATGAAGCGTATATGCGTCTGGTGGGCGGGGAGGACGTGCACTGGAACAGCCGCGGCCACTTCTTTGCCGCCGCGGCGGAGGCGATGCGCCGGATCCTCGTCGACAACGCCCGGCGCAAACGCAGCAGCAAGCGCGGCGGCGATCGCGTGCAGCAAGACCTCGACGCCGAGCAGCTTGCCGCCCCGCAGACGCGCGAAGATCTCTTGGCCCTGGACGACGCCCTGAATCGGCTCGCGGCAAGCAACAAGGAGGCGGCCACGCTCGTGCAGCTGCGCTATTTCGCGGGCCTGCCTTTGCCGGAGGCGGCGAAGGCGCTCGGCATTTCCGCGCGCACGGCGGGCCGCATTTGGGCGTACGCCCGCGCCTGGCTGCGGCGGGAAATCGAAGGACCGGCAGATCAAGACAAAAACTCGTAAACATTTTTGGCCAGGTTTCGCTCGCAATTTCGCACTGAGATTAGCCGGAGTTTCTCACCACGGATTTCACGGATAACACGGATCGGTCGGAATCACCAGGAGTTAAGTCCAATCGGTCCGAATTTCAGATAGAGCAATGTGTTTTCACACTCAAGCGGAACGATTGATTCTCTCCATTGAGTTCCTATCCGTGCCCATCCGTGCAATCCGTGGTGAAATTTCCGGCCCATTGACACGCGGGCATCCCGAAGGAAGGCTGCGCCATGAATGAGCAAGAGATTTTCCTTGCCGCCCTGGACATCCCGGGCCGGGCCGAGCGGTCCGCCTATCTCGACCAGGCTTGCGGCGCCGATGGGTCGCTGCGGCAGCAGGTCGACTCGCTCCTGTCGGCCCATGCCCGGTCCGGCGAATTCCTCGACGTGCCGGCCTGTGTGCAGCTGGAAGAATGCGCCCGGCCGCACGAGACGCGAAGTGTGCGCATCGAACCTCATTTCGAAGGACCTCAAGTCGTGGCAACACCCAGCGATCCGCGCAACCTCCTTGACACCCAGGCCGAACCGATGGACGCGGAGTGCAACGACCACTTTCGCAAGTTCCTTGAGCCGAGCGCCAACCCCAAATCGCTGGGCCGGCTGGGGCATTACGAGGTCCTGGAGGTTGTCGGCCAGGGCGGTTTCGGGACCGTCGTCAAGGCGTTTGACGAGAAGTTGCAGCGCACCGTCGCGATCAAGATCATGGCGCCGGCGCTGGCAGCCACGTCGCCGGCTCGGAAGCGCTTTCTGCGCGAGGCCCGCTCCTCCGCGGCGATTCGTCATGAGAACGTTGTGGACATCCACGCGATCGAGGAGCAGCCGGTCCCGTTTCTGGTGATGGAGTACGTCGCCGGCGAGACGTTGCAGCAACGGCTCGATCGCGTGGGTCCGCTCGACGCCCTCGAGACGCTGCGCATCGGCGTGCAGATCGCGCAGGGGCTGGCGGCGGCACACGCGATGGGCAAGATCCATCGCGATATCAAGCCGGCGAACATCCTCCTGGAGACCGGCGTCGATCGCGTGAAGATCACCGATTTCGGCCTGGCCCGCGCTGCCGATGACGCCAGCCTGACGCAATCGGGCTACATCGCCGGCACGCCCATGTACATGGCGCCGGAGCAGGCCCAGGGCGGAGCCGTGGACCATCGCGCGGACCTGTTCAGTTTTGGCAGCGTCCTGTATGTGATGTGCAGCGGCCGACCGCCGTTCCGCGCTTCCACGACGCTCGCGGTCCTGAAGCGAGTCGCCGAGGACACGCCGCGGCCGATCCGCGAGATCATCCCGGAAATTCCTCTCTGGCTTTCCGATATCATCGCGAAGCTGCACGCCAAGAAGCCCGAGGATCGCTTTCAGAGCGCGAAGGAAGTGGCCGATCGGATGGCGCACTACCTGACGGAACTCCAGCTGCACGGCAAGGTCCAGCCCGTCGAACTCAAGGTCGCGCCGGCGCCTGAGCCGACGCTCGAGCCTCGGCCGACGACTCTCGCGTCGCGTCCTTCGCGCCTGTGCTGCGCGCTGGCGATTGCCGCCGCGGTATCCCTGCTGCTGATGCTTCTTGGCTTGAGCATTGCCGAGGCGACCGGCGTCACCACGCTGAGCCGCACGGTGATCCGCCTCTTCTCTCCGGAAGGCACGATTATCGTGGAAGTGGACGACCCCGACGTGTCCGTGAGCATCGATGGCGCGGATCTGGTCATCACGGGGGTCGGCACCAAGGAGATCCGCGTCAAACCGGGCCAGTACAAGATCCTGGCGCGGAAGGACGGCAAGATCGTGCGGCAGGAGCTGGTCACCATTACTAAGAATGGCCGGGAGGTCGTGCGCATTCTCCGCGAGATTCCTCCCCTGGCCAAGAACGATCCGGAGGTGGAAAAGGCGTCCTTCAGTCCCAAGTATGCCCTGAAGTTCGAGGCCAAAGACGATGCTGTTTCTGTTCCAGGTGTCGCCAATGTGGATTTGCGCAAGGCCGTGACGCTCGAAGCTTGGGTGAAATTCAACGTGGCGCCGTCGTTCGCGAATCGGCAGATGGCCATTGTGGGCCAGTCGATGTTCCGCAACGACCTCGACCTGTTGGCAGAGCCGGACGATCGGTTTCATTTCTATGTGGGGACCGGGGTCGACGTGCAATCCAAGACGTCCATCGAGAAAGGCAAATGGTACCACATCGCGGCCACTTATGTTGCTAATGATCGGATCGAGATCTTTGTCAATGGCGAATTGGAAGGCACGCGGCCGATTAGCCAAAGCCTGGCGGCCAACGTCAATCCGCTGGCCATTGGCTCGGCGGGTGAAGTGTGGCCCGATCGGGAGCTCCGCGGACTCGTTGCCGGCGTGCGCATTTCACGCTCAGCACGTTATGCAAAATCCTTCACTCCGGAAGCTCGGTTCAAAGCCGACTCCGACACGGTCGCGCTCTACCACTTCGACGAGGGGCAGGGCGACGAACTCAAGGATGCGTCCAGCAACGGGCATCACGGCAAGATCGCCGGCGCGAAGTGGGTGAAAGGCGATGGGACGGCCGCCGACCGTTAGCACGTATTACTCGGCAGCTTGGTCCTTGGCGGCGATGATCATGTCAGTCCGTTTGGGCAGTTGGCATCTACTCGGTGGAAGGCGATACCTTACCCACTTCCCGAGCGGGTCTCTTCCCCACCGGCGGTCAACTGGATTGCGGCCATTGATCATTTCCCGGCGCCTTCCTTGCGCAGCAGCGCCTTGAAGTCGGCGGCTTCCTGGCGCTCAAGCCGGCCCCGCAAGCGCATCACGTGATTGTCCATCTGGGCTGCCAGATCCTTCTTGGCCTGCGGATCGTCGGCGAGGTGGTACAGCTTGTACGTGGTCGTCTTGCCATGCTCGACGACAAGCTTCCACGAACCTTCGGTGATCGTCTGGGCGCCGGTCCGCGGCGGCAGCTCGATCTTGGCCTGCTTCTTGAGCGTGGCCCAGAAGGCTTCGTCAGCGGTGCGCGGGTCGTCCTTGTCGCCCGGTTCGAGGAGAACGTTGTCCTTGGGCTTGCCAGCTGGTCCGTCGAAGGCGACTGCCTTGTCCTTGGGGTTCTTGGAGATGGCGATGTTGCCGGCGATGACGGCCTGGCCGAGGGGGTTCTTGACGGAGATGGCGGCGCCCTGGAAGTTGCGGATGACGTTGTCGACGACGGTGACCTTGTTGCCGTTGCTGTTGATGAGATTGCGATAACCGTCGACGCGATTGCCGATGATGACGAGGTCGGCCTTGTCCCAGCCCCAGACGGCGGAGCCAGCCTTGCCGGCGCCTTCGAAACGGTTGCCGCGAATGCGCGCGGTGCCGTCGACGAGGATGCCGGCGACGCCGCCGCCGTTGAGGCGATTGCCGGCGATGAGGGCTTGCGAGCCTTCGCGGACGGCGATGAGGGGAGGCATGCCGCCGGTGCGGGCCAGGTCGTTATCCAGGATGTAGGCGAAGGAGGCGTTGCGCAGGCCGATGGCGACGAGGTTGTTGTCCAGGCATTTGTTGTGCAGGAGCATGACGACGGCGCCGGCGCGGGCGCCGATGCCGGCGGCCTTGTTATGCCGGCACTCGTTGCCCTCGATCAGGCCGAAGGCGCGCTCGCGGCAGCCGATGCCGGCGAGTTCATTCTTGGTGCAGCGGTTGCCCTGGATGATCGGCAGGGCGCCTTCGCGGGCGCCGATGCCGGCGAGCAGGTTCTCGTAGCAGTCGTTGTCGACGATGACGGGCCTGGCGCCCAGCCGGCAGCCGATGCCCGCCATCTGGTTCTTGTAGCATTTATTGGCGCGGATGATCGGCGCTGCGCCGTCGCGGGCGCCGATGCCGGCCATCTCGTTTTCGTAGCATTCGTTGCTGTCGATGAGGGGCCGGGCGCCGTCGCGGGCGCCGATGCCGGCCATCTTGTTCTTGTAGCACTTGTTGAAGCGGATGGTGGGGGCGGCGTCGTTGCGGGCGCCGATGCCGGCCATTTCGTTTTCGTAGCATTCGTTGTTTTCGATGACGCCGCGGGCGCCGTCGCGGGCGCCGATGCCGGCCATCTGATTCTTGTAGCAGCGATTGTTGCGGAGGATGGGGGCGGCGCCGTCGCGGGAACCGATGCCGGCCATCTCGTTGGCGTAGCAGTCGTTGTCTTCGACGATGGGGTTGGTGCCTTTCATGCGGATGCCGATGCCTGCGCGGCGATTGTGGTAGCACTTGTTGCCGCGCACGATGGGGGTGGCGCCTTCGCGGATGCCGATGCCGGCGCGAACGTTGTTGAAGGCCTCGTTGTTGAGGATGTTGGCCTTGGAGTTGCGATTGCCGATGCCGCCGCGGAGATTGCTGAAACAGAGATTGGCCTCGATGGTGGGAGCGGCGCCGTCGGCGCTGCCGATGCCGCCGCCCATGTTGCGATGAACGATGTTCTTGTAGATGCGCGACTTGTTATTCTTGCCGGTGCAGCCGATGCCGGCGTGGCCGTTGTCGTGGACCATGCAGAACTGCACGGTGGCGCTGACGTCCGGGACGGCGACGGCGGGGACGGCATCCTTGACGCCGACGGCGCCGCGCTCGTCGGGCAGCAGTTCGCCGCTGGTGGCGTAGTGGTGGTCGTATTCCTTCTGATCGAAGACGCCGGCGCGGGTGACGCTGAACCCGTCGAGAACCGAGCCTTCGGCCATGACGACCGCCGGGCCCTTGGCGTCCGCGCCCGCGTGCTCGATCACCGTCTGCTCGACGCGTTTCATGCGGCCGTGCTTGCCGAACGAATCGTCGCCGGCGCTGCGAAGCGTCACCC